>JBEBGW010000225.1:0-7396 GCA_040081025.1 Pyrinomonadaceae bacterium
GTTGTAACGCTTAACCTTGTTCGCCAGGCCCACTCGCGAAAGGCCAAGTTCACGAGCAGCTCTGCTGTGGTTCCATTTGTTGCGGATCAACGCTTGCGAAACCAATTGCCTTTCTATGCGCTCAACCGTTTCCTTCAACGTGCCACCGCAGTTCAAAGTTCGCTGGTCAAAACTCAGTTCGCCGGATGCGATGCTGCCGTCGATTGCCGCAAGTTCGTCCGAGAGATGTTTCACGCTGAGAAATTCTCCGTTCTCGGCAAGCGCCACCATCCGGCGCATCTCGTTTTCGAGCTCCCGGACATTTCCCGTCCATCGATGTGCCTTCAACCGCCGCATAACATCAAGTGCTATGCCAAGGATCTTTCGTCCGATCGATTCCGCATATCGATTCGCGAGGTGTTCGGCCAGTACGGGAATATCTTCGATGCGGTCACGGAGCGGAGGAATATTTAACTCAAAACCCCGTAACCTATAGTAGAGGTCGCGGCGAAACTCGCCGGCTTCGACAAGTGCCTTTAGCGGACGATTGGACGCAGCGATTATTCTGACATTACACTTACGTGTCTTCTCTGTACCGATCGGCTTGACCTCGCCTTCTTGCAAAAATCTTAAAAGGCTAACCTGAAAGGCGGGCGAAACATCAGATATCTCATCAAGGAAGACGGTTCCTCCATCCGCCGCGGGAAAAAGTCCGAGCCGGTCGCTGATCGCTCCGGTAAATGCTCCGCGTTTATGACCGAACAATTCGGATTGCAAGAGTTCGTCCGGGAGGGCACCGCAGTTTTGAACCAGAAAGAGATTTTCTCGACGCTTGCTGAATGCGTGAACAGCCCGCGCGAGAAGTTCCTTCCCGGTTCCCGTCTCGCCTTGAATAAGGATAGGCAGATCAGTAACAGCACCGCGCTGCGCGAGGCTGCAGACGTTCATCATCGATTCGCTAACAAAAACGAGTTTGTCGAACTCAAGGCTTTTTTTGGGGGAGGCGTGCGGGTTGCCGATATCTTTGTCCCATATTGCGTCGGAAAATTTTAATGCTCGATTCAGATAGCGATGGCGGCGGGCAAGTTCGCGGCTCTCAAGAGCACGTCGGACCATCAATCTAAGCGCAGTCGGGTGCCACGGCTTGCGGATCACTTGATAGATCGCACCGTCGCTAACGTCGTGATTGATCTCCTCAAGGTCGTGATGCTCGGCAACGAGAATGCGAATAGCTTCAGGACGGGTAACGCGGGATTGTGAAAAGATATCGAGCCCCGTCATATCCTTGATGCGCAGATTGCTAAGGATGACGTCAACGTCGCTCGCCTCAAGAAAATCCAAAGCCTCTTTGCCGGAGCGGGCCGCAACCACTTGATAATCAGTAGAAAAACACTTGGTAAGCGAGACCAAGTCATCCCGATCTTCGTCAATGATCAATATCAAGGATTCTTTCATCGCCGTAAACTATGCAAAGTGTAAACCTTCTTTGCATCATAGCATACGTCGCATCGCGACTTTCTTAGATTTAGCCGTCAATTATTTTTGGCGATCGTATTTAGTTAACTGCGCAATACACCCAAAGATTGGAAATCCTAGTCGAGCATCAGAGTATTTCAACCTCAGTGCCCGGAGTACCAGTCGTAACCGTTCTCGGCCCAAAAGTCTTTCGGCCGCTCAGCGGTAAATTCGATACGGCCCGTTTCCTTTGAAATGACTATAAGATGACGGCATTTGAGATCGTAGTTGTCGAATTCGAGACGTGCTTCGCCCTCAACGATTTCGCGGCCGCCCAGTTCGACGTTAAAAACGTCATAACGCAATCGCAGTGCGGATTTGATTTCACGCCGATTTTCGGCCAATCGGACCGTGTAGCGGCTCGTTTGAAAAGCCTGTAAATGTTGGCTTCACGAACGCATTAACCGGTGATTCCGAAACCACCGAAAATCCAAGTGTTGATTCCATACAATCTTAACGGCGCAAATCAATTGGACCGTTACAGGTAAACGGACGGTTAGCGAAATCCTGGAATAAGGATGAACGACCGTTTGATTAATGAATTCCTGGTGACGGCGAGTTTATTCCGATATTGAGCGTTTGAACGCTGCTTACTATGCAGTCGTCGACTAGACCGCGTTTTAGGCCCGCCGGACCGCTATATTTGATGGTCTCGATTGTAGTTTATATATTTATTTACCTTATCTACATTTGTAACGTGAGTACCGCAAATTCAACGATCTTAAACTAAGTCCCCACCTCCGTGTCTACCTTCTTGGTCGTCATAAATGTCTTCGGCATGAGAACACGTGTCTGCTGTTTTGGCACCCGCCGTCTTTGGCGGCTCGACTTCCATTGACCTTATCGCATCGAATTTGTGGTTGTCTGACGGATGCGCATATCGCATAACCATACTAAGTGGCCAAGTAAGGCGGCCAACGTCAGAAGATCACCAGGGCGGCTTTCAATGAACCGCGTCGCGAAGGTGTGCCTGAACGAATATAGGGTGCATGATCCTTCAGTTCCGCTTCGATTTACACCGTCGATCTTACTTCGCTTAAGGGTTCCGTATTGAGCATTGTTGAATTTTATGGCCGGACTGTTTGGGTCGTTGCCGCCTCTGCCTCCCGGGAAGACATATTTGCCTCTTGAGTTGGTTAACCGTTTTGCCAGCACATCGTGTGCCCGCATCGACAGCGGGATCGATCTTCTCGTGGCCTTAGTCTTCCCGTTCGTGATCACGAGGTAAGGTTTGTCACTTTCGAGATGAACGTCCCGGACCCCGAGTCGACACAATTCGTTCGGTCGCACACCGGTCTCAATGAGGAGCACCGCGTAATCGCGGAATGGCTGTGTCGCGTCCGAAAGGTAAAGCCGCTCCTCGTTACTGTCTAGTACGCGCCCGGACTCATTTTCCTCTGGAAGAAAGTCCACGAATCTGGCAGGGTTCGATGTAAGCACCTCATCCGCGACGAGGTTGCTGAACATCTTCTTCAGGCAGGCGAGTTCCCTGTTCACTGTTGCGTTAGAGATCTTCCGTTTCAGTTTCTTCGGCTTGCCAGATTTCGGTTTCGCACCCCCAGCGTTCCCGAATTGTGATCTTCGCTTGGTGATGAAAACCTCGATTTGCGGTTTTGCGATAAGGTTGATTCGCATACTCCCAAAATGAGCAATCAGCGGCTTCGACGCTGTCTGGTAACGGAGGGTGGTGTTATTCTTCTGCCGCGAGTCGGACCATTCGAGGAATTCCGCCATCGCCAGCTTAAACGTAGGGTAGTCCTTCTTTTCAAGGAACCCTACGCCCTCGTTTCTCAGCCGTGTCCGGAAGGCCTCTGCGTAAGCCTCCGCTTTCCTTTTGTTCACGTAGCCGGTTGACCGTTCGATCCGACGGCCCTCAAATACGAACCGCATCGACCAGGTTTTCCCCTTGGGCTGTTTGTATAGTTTCATTTCGATAGGTGAAGCGGGATATTTCCAAGTAATTCCCCTTTGCTTGTCGAATACGACGGACAGGTCTTTGCAAGACACAAACTGTCAACCGCTTTTGTTTAGCTATTGGCAACCGTTATGCCGTCCCATTGAGTGGAGGCTAACCGTGCAAGTTAAAGTGTTATGGAAAGACAAGTGTGCGGATCGCGGACCGATGGAGCGGGAAACAGGATTGATTTCGAACCAATGGTGCAGCTTCAAACCAAGCTTGCTCCAATTCTTAGAAAGCCTATGCGAGGGGCCGGGAATTTGCGATCAGCTCCGCGGTGTGTCTCCCCGAAAAGGGTAGGCAGTCGCTGAACGATTGACCTCGGGTATGCTACACTTCCGACATTCCGACATTTGCGGAACGTACCGGGTCGGCGGGATTGAAAAAGACTCTATCGTATGTTTATCGTATGGGCGTCGTAGGATAGGGTGATACTGATTGAACGCAATCTGTTGAAAACGTCAATAAATATCGGCTCGTGACGGTCGGTGACACTCAGTAAAGGGTCGTCAGTTCGAACTGCAAAACCTTTATTCATCGGTTCGATTCCGATCGCCGCCTCCAATTTAAACCCGATCAAATAAAAGTTCACGAAGGAAGAAGGCCACTGACTTGATGGTTCGTTTTTGCTGTGTCTGCCTGTGGGTGTGCCAAGTAGATTTTTTAAGCGACTTTTGGCTTGTGTAGAGTACTTGGGCAGTTTGTCTTTCGTTGCATGCTAGGACCGCAGTGATAGCGGCAGATATCCGGTAGCCTATCCAGACTGATGTGTTTGGGGACCTTGACCGCTTGAGCAAACAAATACGAAAGGTAGGAGGATCAGACGAAGGGCTTGGGAATCGCGAAGTCATAGCGCGGTTATAGACAAGAGTGAAAGGTTTTCGAAGAAGTAGCTTAATCCACCAGGAACAAACTATGGCAACTGCTCTAGCTATCATTCAAGGTGGGACCAATGGACACCCGTTTGCCCTTCCGTGGTATACCACTAATCCTGTCGAGCCGATAGGCGGTAGCCAATTCGTCACTATTGGCAGCTCGGTTACCGTTGACCCGATGACGCTGGATTCGATAATGGACACAATTATCGCGAATAAGCCCCAGAACGTGATTGTGGTTTGTCACGGACACCCAGGCGGCCTCGCGATCCCGTTACACAAGGATTCTAAGCTCGGCCTAGACATGAACAAAGTGGTGACTTTGTCGGGGGATCGGGAGTTCGTATATGACGGCATAAAGACGCCTGTCTTCGCAGACGACAAAGTGGCGGCCGGCCTCAGCGAAGCAAATGCAAAGATGCTTCGTGGGAAAATGAACACTATTCGAGGGCTCGGTCTAGCCCATGTCGGGTTTAGGGCGTGTGATCTGGGAGGAGGCGTAATGGCGTTCCGAGAGTTCTTTGGAGCAAAAAACGTCAGCGCGCCCAAGTTCGGAGATATGTACGGAAATGCAGCGGTTGAAATCGGAGGAAACCTCGCGAACTGGATGGAGAAAAAGAAAAAACTAAACAAGCTCAACCGGGTTTGGCTTGACGGTGATGTTGCGTTCTCGTACCTGAAGGTCAATGCAACTTCATTCAAGTTGACTGTCAAAGCCGCGAGCGACGCCACTCTTCTAGCCTGGAAGAAGAAACATCTCAGTGCGTCAAGCACTTCCGATAGAGCTATTTTATTTCACGGTATGGAATCTCCCTATGCGAGTAGGGGAGAACCGGCAATAAGTTTTGTCCTAGATGGCGACTTTATGTTGAACATGGTGATTTACCCGAGACCCTAAATGCGTCGAGCTCGCGAAAGTGGTTTTGTAGATTCGAATAGACAGCCTGCATTGATGTCGATAGTGCTTCCCCTTAGGACTTTGCCGGATTTGTAAAATACTTAGTCATCCAACTTTGTTCATTCGATTCCGATCGCCGCCTCCAATCTAATTTCCCAACTATTCACGGATGATCTTCATTTAGCTTCCGTTTGGGCCTTCCGAATGATATTCGAAGCAATCCCCTCCCCTTTAGATCAAGTTTCCGTATGATCAGTTCCGCCGCGATCAGGTTCGGCACCCACCCGAGCCACGCGACCGCCCTGTAAACGTCCATCGGAGGCAGTTCGACGCTGTTGGTGATCGCCCACTTCCATGCTCTCAGCGTAAGTGCTGAGAGGGTCAGGGCGAAGCTTCTGATCATGAAATTTCGGTGAGCGTTAAAGTCCCCGTTTTTTGCTTTCACGAGAGCGATCGCCGTGAATGCGATCCAGCCGAGCGCGAGGGTGACGAAAGCTATCTTCGACGAGAGACCGCCGTTGGCATACAGACCCATGAGAAACGACGCCGGACCCGTGACCAGCAAGACATTCGTGACGTAAACATACCCAAACGCCCGGTGAATACGCGGATGATAGTCTTGTATCCGAGAAGAAAACTGCGTGAAACCTGCGAGCAACGCCCAGATGCTCGCGTACACGTGCACAAAGAACGCGACGCGCCAGTGATCTATGTCGATGTATTCCTGCTTGATCCGCAGGAAAACGACATCGGTGTTATACGGTATGTACTCGGCCGTTATCCGGGCCATCAGGAAAGTAAAAAAGCCGAGCGTCAGCAGCACCAGGACATTAGCCGTGGCAACGCCCTTGAAAAATCGATTAGCTTTCAGCAGAATACTTGCCATGAAACGGATCGTCACATTGACCTTGGTCGCACTTATTATCGCCACGGGCCTGTCAGCCTGCAAATCCGAGCGGAGCGCCGGGACACCCGCAGAATCGAGTGTCGATACTTTCAAGAACACCGCGGAGAGCCATCCGTCACCCGGACCGTCGCCGGGGGTCGAAAGCATCGAGCCGATACTCGGATCGTATGTCGGGTCGTTCGGCGATAACAAGATCACGCTTTTGATCACCAAAGCGGGCGGCGGGATCGTTTCCGGCCGAACGATCGTCGGGGGCAACGACCGGCCGTTCGATGGCACGTTTTCGCTCGAGAGTGGCAGCTACAATATATCGGCCCGCGAGCCGGGCGATCACAAAGATGATGGTGTCTTCAATTTCCGCATAGCTGAGTCCGACCCCGGCGAGATCAAAGGCACATGGAAGGCGAACGACGCAAAGCGACCCGAAAAATCCTACACGCTCTCACGAAGAAAGTTTGAATACCGCCCAAGTGTCGGGAACTGGCCCGAAGCGTCGCAGCGTCTACTGAAAGCCGCGGACGTCGAGAACCTGCCCAAGGGCGAACTCGAATTCATGCGCAACGAGATCTTCGCCCGCCACGGCTATTGCTTCGCCAAAAAGGAGCTCCGCCAACAGTTCGAGAATGAAGATTGGTATGTGCCGAACACGGTCGACATAAAAGGCTTCCTAACCGACATCGAAAAGAAGAACATTGCCCTCATCAAACGCTACGAGAAATACGCCGAAGAGTACGGCGACGAGTACGGGAGATAGTTTCCATCCAACTTTGTAGTGGTGGGAACGCACCTCAGTCTCGGGTTTGTGAAAACCGAAAAACACTCGTACTTTCCGAGTTTTATTCGAATCCTTCTACGGAGCGTAAAAGATTATCGAAGCGCCGGAATCCCGCCCGGGGTCTTCTTGATCGACCTCTCCATCTCCTCGACTTTCAGATAAAGAGCACGAAGTCCTGTAGCCATCTCCTGCATCGCCGACGCATGCTGCTCCAGCCCAAGCGCGATCAAAGAGATCGAATTATTTAACTTTGCATTGCGGAAATTTGTTACTGATCCATCCAGAAACCATTTCGCCCTTTCAGTCGGTGTCATATATATCGTCTCCTTGTGTACTTCTCAGTTACACAAACCAAGAGACGCGAGAATATTCAAACATCGGACATTAGGAGTTCAGGTGGATCCGTTGCGGTCGCCAACGGCGACAAACTTATAAAGCCTAGGGTAAGGCCCCAGGCCGCAACCCTAGGTAGAGTTGTAGTCAACCTCTG
>JBEBGW010000226.1:0-7383 GCA_040081025.1 Pyrinomonadaceae bacterium
TTCATAGATCACGTGCAGATCACGGTTGCGGAAAAGCTCGGTGTCGAGCTTCGGGGCGGTTATTATGACTCGGCGGGTGCTCTGAGAGATATGATCCCAAATCATATCTTTCAACTTGTAACGCTTACTGCAATGGAGCCGCCCGTTTCCTTTGACGCCAATTCGGTTCGAGACGAGCAGGCTAAGATCCTTCAGGCTATCCAACCTTTTTCGCCAGAAGATGCACTGCACTGCGCAGTTCGCGGTCAGTATGATGCTGGTTCGATAGACGGTAAGCAGGTTCCGGCTTATCGAAGTGAGGAAAAAGTCGCGCCGACCTCGAATACTGATACGTTCGCCGCCCTGAAACTCTCGATCGACAACTGGCGTTGGGCTGACGTTCCGTTTTATGTCCGCACCGGAAAACGGCTTGCCACAAAACATTCGAGCATTGTCATTCAGTTCAAGAAAGCCCCGTTCGTTCTCTTTCGCGACACATCCATAGAACGCTTGACTACGAACCGGATCGAGATCCATATACAGCCCGATGAAGGCATCACGCTGCATTTCGGCGCCAAGATGCCCGGCCCGATCGTAAAAATGGGCGCGGTCGATATGGATTTCAACTACGTCGACCATTTCGGCGAGCAGGTAAGTACGGGCTACGAGCGGCTGTTATTCGACTGCATGATCGGCGACGCGACGTTGTTTCAGCGTGCGGATATGGTCGAGTCGAGCTGGCGGATCGTAACTCCGGTTTTGGATGTGTGGGGAGCAATTCCCGCACGCGATTTTCCGAACTATGCCGCCGGTTCCTGGGGGCCGCCAGATTCCGATGAACTGCTTTCGCGCGACGGGCGCAGATGGAAAAACGAAGAGCCAAGGATCGACGCTCCGAGGCCACGGCAATGAAGATCGTTGTTTCAAATGACCTCGAAGAATTAACCTCACGTGCCGCGGCTGAGTTTGTCCGCATCGCAAAGGAAGCGACCCGCGAGCGAGGTGAGTTTGTTGTCGCACTCTCGGGCGGCTCAACTCCGCTGCTTCTCTATAGACATCTGCTCGAGGCCGCGATCAACTGGGAGCGCATTTTTTTCTATTTCGGCGATGAACGAAACGTGCCGCCCGACGAGGACGCGAGCAACTTCAAGGGAGCAAACAAGTCACTCTTTCGTCCGCTTCGGATCCGCGAGGACAACATCTATCGCTGGCGCACTGAGCTTGGGACACCGATCGATGTGGCTGATGATTACGAAAGGTCGCTGCAACGCTTATCTACGGATCTTCCTCAATTCGATCTTATTCTCCTCGGGATGGGATCTGACGGCCACGCTGCTTCCCTTTTTCCTGGCACCGACGCCCTTATCGAAACCAACCGATTTGCCGTTGCTAATTGGGTTCCGCAACTTGGAACATGGCGGTTCACCCTGACCTATCCGGTGATCAACAACGCCCGAAATGTGATGTTTTTGGTTGCGGGCGACGATAAGGCAGAAACGCTCAAGAAAGTGATCGAGGGCGAGAGCCAGCCGCTCGAACTTCCGTCGCAGGAGATCGATCCAGGAAGTGGAAAATTGATGTGGTTCGTCGACCGAGCCGCGGCTAGCCAACTGACCGATGTAAACATTTGATTTTACACGCCATTAAACCTACCATTCATCGTTATTAGCCTATGGGATTAGAGATAGCTGTATGCGTCTCGATATTGTTCGTCGTCGTGTTCCTTGCGACGGTGGATATGGCGTTTTCGCAGTTATCAGATCTCGGTCTTAGGCGTCTTGCGACTGATACCGATGAAGGCTCGCGGCAGAGCACATACGAGTTTCTACGCGAGATCGTCGATAACCGTCCTCTCTTTCGATTTGCGATCACGACCACGATCCAGCTTTTGCTCATCACGTTTACGGTCGTCGTCGTCGTTGCGATAACGCGATGGACTCTCGACCGCACATCGATACTTCTTTACAGCCTCCTGATCGGGCTGCTGGCGACGATCGTGTTTCGACAGTTCCTGCCGCGGCTGATCGTTCGCAGCAATCCGGAAGCCATTCTCCTGCTGGTACTTCCGATCGTTCGCCCCTTGTACGGCCTTGCGTCAGTCGTTGCGAGGCCGTTCGCCTCACTGTTCCTTTCGAAGGAGCAGCAACAAAAACTTGAATTGACCGCGACGCCGGACAGTCCCGACGAAAAGAAGGAAGACGACGACGAAGATATACAGGCACTGCTTGAAGTCGGGCAGGCCGAGGGCATTCTTGAAGAGGACGAGCGCGAAATGATCGTGTCGATGGTCGAGTTCGCCGAGACCCGCGTCGGCGAGATAATGACGCCGCGAACGGAGATCTGCGCGATGCCGGCCGATTCGACCGTCCGCGCCGCCCGCGACCTGATCATCGAACAGAAGTATTCACGCATTCCTGTCTATCGCGAGAGCATCGACAACATTGAGGGCGTGATCTACGTCCGGGACCTGCTGCAAGTCTGGGCCGAGGGAGGAAAGGAAGACCAGGAGATCGGCGGAATGCTGCGGGATCCGTACTTTGTTCCCGAGACGAAGACCGCCGCAGACCTGCTCAAGAAAATGCAGGTCGATCATGTTCAGCTCGCGATCGTTGTTGATGAATACGGCGGAGTCGCCGGTGTGATAACGGTTGAGGACCTGATCGAAGAGATCGTCGGCGAGATCGAAGACGAGGACATCGAGGACGAGGAGATAATTGAGATAATCGAGGGCGAAGGCGGTTACTTCGATATCCTCGGCTCAACCGAGATCGACAAGATCGAACGGCTCTTCGGCGTGGATCTCGAAGATGGCGATTATTCGACGATCGCAGGAATGGTGACGAATGAGGCTGGACACGTCCCGAAGGTTGGTGAAGTACTGTCGGTCCGCGGCCTTGAGATCGAGGTTAAGAGTGCCGACGAAAAGAGGCTTACACTGCTTCGCATCCGGCCCGCGGGCTCTATGGACCGCAGTGGCGATGCGGAACAAGAAGCGGCGTAGTTCTATGATAGAATATCGTCAAAACTACTTACGGAGGTTCTCTAAATGTCGATCAAACTAGGCGATGAAGCGCCCGATTTTACGGCTCAGACAACTGAGGGCGAGATCAACTTTCACGAATATCTTGGCGACGGCTGGGGCGTTCTTTTTTCGCATCCGAAGGACTTCACCCCGGTGTGCACCACGGAACTCGGCTATATGGCGGGGCTCAAACCGGAGTTCGATAAGCGTAATGTAAAGATCATGGGACTGAGCGTCGACCCCGTGGAGAATCATGCGAAGTGGTCAGTCGACATCGCAGAGGCCACAGGAAATGCTCCGAACTATCCGATGATCGGTGATACGGACCTTTCGATATCGAAACTTTATGGCATGCTGCCCGCGGCGACCGACGGTGGCAGCGAAGGCCGAACGGCGATGGACAATATGACCGTTCGAAACGTCTTCGTTGTCGGCCCGGACAAGAAGGTCAAACTGATCATCGTCTATCCGATGAGCACCGGCCGAAATTTTGACGAAGTGCTCCGCGTGATCGATTCGTTGCAGCTCACCGCAAAATACAGCGTGGCGACGCCGGCCAATTGGAAGGATGGCGACGACTGCATCATTGTCCCCGCCGTCACCGACGAACAAGCGAAGGAGAAATTCCCCGCCGGTTGGAAAACCGTGAAACCATACCTCCGCGTCACGCCGCAGCCGAATAAGGTGAAGGGCGAAGGACAGAGTGCTTAAATAGCTCGGGCGGATCACATCCGCCCTTTTTATGGAGTTTATTAGGATGAGGTGGTCTGAGAGTGAAGCAGTTAGGTGGGAACAGAAGCGAGCAAGGGGTAAATGGTGGTTATGTTGCCATGCATACACTTAGCTATGGTCTAGGAATTTCTGTCCTTCAATTCGCTATTAGCCAGACCTGGAGTAATCTCATCGATTTCGGCTGGGGCCTTGTCGTTATCAATCTCGGGCTTGGCACGATAATTGGACTTGCCGGGTGGGCACACGGCGAATCCCACTATCGAGAGGCTATCGGAAACAGACGGAATGCGGATCAGCTTCAATCATCATGAAACTCCAAGCCCAAGTCGGCGAAAACCTTCACAATGTAGAGATTACCCGCGACGGCGAGAAGGTGTCTGCGAAGGTAGATGATCGCGAGTACGAACTCGAGGCCTCCGAGCCGGAGCCGAATGTATTTCTGCTAAAGCACGCCGGGAAGATCCACGAATTCTACGTCGCACCAGCCACGCAACCAGGATCACCACAGGTCGTCTCGTCGAGAAAGGCCGAGGTCGAGATAACTCTCATTGATCCGAAACGACTCCGCGGTTCAGGGATCGCCGGAGTCTCGGATGACGGGCTTGCTGAGATCAGGACTATGATGCCGGGCAAGGTCGTGAGACTGATCGCCGGCGTCGGCGATGTGGTTGAGAAAGGTGATGCAGTACTCGTCGTTGAGGCGATGAAGATGCAGAACGACCTTAAAGCTCCAAAAGCAGGCGTCGTGAAAGAGATCAAGGTTGCTGAGGGGACGACGGTAGCGGCAGGCGACGTTCTCGCCGTTATCGAATAAGTTCAGAGTTCAAGCTTTAGCTTGTTCTATGGCGAGTAACGCACATAAAGTTTGAATCTGGACGCAGGCCAGTAACCTCCCATTTCCTATCTTGCTACACGTTCGAAACCTTCTTTTTCACTATCCGATTGAGATTTTCACGCGAGATCTTCAAATGATCGGTCGAGGCAATGTACCACGAGTCGTCCTCGAGTTCCCTCTCGCGTTCGACTTTAACGGCACGCTTCGTTTCCGACGGAGCGACACCACCGTAGATCGTGCGGATGTTGACAAAATTCTCGGGCGAGACGGCGGCGGCAAGGTCGGCTTCGGTCATGTTCAACTCGCGGCCGACATTTTCTCTAGCGGCGGATTGGAGCATTTCGTATGTGATCTCCCCGCAGGCCGCGATCGCAGCTTTTACGCAAGCCCCGACGATCTTGTGTGAAACGCGGAATGAAAGCCCTTCGTTACGCACGATCGTGTCCGCAAGTTCGGTGACGGCGATGAAGTTTTCACCCGCACGCTTCTTGAGTACGTCGAAATTGAACGTCGCCGAGGGAAGTGTATTCGCGAAAAGATTGACGGCACGGTCGGCGTCACGCATCGCCGAATAGATCATCGGCTGCAAATCGTCCTCCACATCGTTGATGTCGCCGAACGGCGTATTGTGGACCGCTGTGATCACGCCAAGAGTTTGCCCTAGAGCCTTTGAGCCGATCGCTCGGATATGTTCGAGCGCCACCGGATTCCTCTTCTGCGGCATGATCGATGAGCCTTGCACGTACCCATCAGGCAGTCTGATCGCATTGAACTCCATCATCGCCATCAGCAGAAATTCCTGTGCAAACTTGCCCGTATTTACGAGCAAAGTCGCGACCGCTCCGAGTGTCTCAGTAAAATAATCAACCGACGCGATCGACGCGTAGGAGTTAACGGTCGGAGCCGTGAAGCCGAGAAGTTCGGCGACGCGATGGCGATCGATCGGGAATCCTGTAGTAGTGATCGCACCGGAGCCGAGCGGGCAATAATTCATGTTCTCGTAGGCCCGCTGAAGCCTTCGAATATCACGCCCGACGTTCTCGCCCATCGCAAGAAGGAAGTGAGCCATCGTCGAAGGCTGAGCCGGTTGGGTATGCGTGTAGGCCGGGATCAGCGTCTCGTGATTCTTCGCGGCGAGATCAAGAAAAACCTTTCGCAGGTCCATTGCCGACCGCATTAGCCGCAAGCAGTCCTGTCGAAGCTGAAGCCGATAGATCGTGACATCGATATCGTTTCGGCTGCGGGCAGTATGCAGTTTACCTGCGACATCCGGATCACCACACAGCTTCGTTATCTCCTGCTGAAGCAGATAGAAAAGATCCTCAAAAGAGCCGTCATACTCGCGCTTTCTGATCGCATCGAAATCAAGACCGACCAACGCGCCGAGTATCTGTTTCAGTTCGTCGGAAGTGATTATTCCCTTCTCCTCGAGCATTACCGCGTGGGCAAGGTCGACCTGATGATAGGCGTCGAGAAAGTATTCCTTCGCATCGGCAAAGCAATCGGTTAGGACGTTATCCTTGTAACTCTGGGCGGGAAACTTTTCTGCAGCGGCTTCTTTTGGCATGGTCATACAGCTAAATACAAAAATGCCCGGAGCGTCAAAGTCGCTCCGGGTCTGGTGGAATGGAATTAAAGATCGCTCTGCGGCAGGCTGAGCAGATTCGCGAACAGGCGAAACGCCCCCGGATTTCCTGCCGGCAACTGACGGAAGAACGAGTACGAATTGTAAACCCAATGCCCTTTGCCAAGTTTTACGTGGACAAGTCCGCCCGTCACCGGAGGCTCGCCCTCATCCGCGCAGGAGAGCAACGCGGTGTATTGGGGATCGAGCCCTGTCAGGCTGTAAAGATTTCGCTCCTGCACCCAATTGTCCCAATCCGTCCCGCCGATCCTGTTCGGCACGTTCATCGTCACGTGGTTCGGCACGAGGATCGTCACCGGAGCATTCTCGTCAACGACGCGAACGTTCGAAACGCGCTGCTGGCCGTTCACGACCGATTCCATCTTGACCGGGAACGGTGCGAGATTCTCGCGAATGAACTCCTGCTGCTGATACTGAACGATCATCGTACCGCCGTTACGTACGAATTCGAGCAGGCGGCCGTTGTTCGAAACATAATCGGGCCGAACCTGTGAAGCTCGGATGCCGATCACGATAGTATCGAATTTGGAAAGATCCCCCGTTGAAAGGTCGCGTTCATCGAGCATGGTCACGGGAAGTCCGAGAAGCGTGATCGCTTCGGGGACACGGTCCCCCGTACCCATCACGTATCCGACGCGGACCGGAGCGACCTTAACGTCGATCACCTTCGCCGCGACAGCCGCCTGCGAATATCGGCGATGTGTCTGCATGTGCTGATATGCAACCTCGTGCATCGTCAAACCGTAATTCGCGCTGCCGACCTGCGCGACCGCAGGGATGTTGTAGGAGTCAGCCTTCGTGTTGGCTGGGATCGTCACGTCAAAAACAACCGCCGTCTTCTCGCCCTTGGCCTTTAATGCAAAGTCGCTCGATGCGGGTGTTGCACTCCACCCGGACGGCAACTGCAGGCGAACGGAGCCCTTAGCCTCACGCGGAGCGTTATTGGTGATCGACACTACAACTCGCTTCTTCGTCGCTGCCGTCGATACCGGTGCGATGATCAGGTCTGAGTCGAGCGTGATCGTCACAGCGGGCACGACGTTCAGATCTCGCCGAAGCTCGCCGCGAATGTCGTCAGCGAACCGGTATTCGACGGTTTTCCAGGTCGTAACCTCCGTCCCTCCGATGCTCAGCTTCACCTCGGCGGTCGCGATGGGTTTCTGGAAAGGC
>JBEBGW010000521.1:0-1911 GCA_040081025.1 Pyrinomonadaceae bacterium
ATTAATTCCGCCGCACTGCTTCTTAGATCCGCGAACGAGCGACATCCGAACGGGCTTGCAAACAGCAGCGATCAGGTCGGCCGCAACTACATGGGGCATGTCAATTCGGTACTGCTTGCGGTCTCGAAGTGCCCGAACCCAACTGTCTTTCAAAAGACGCTTGCGGTCAACGACTACTACTTTGGCGACGACGAATTTCCGTATCCGATGGGGCATATATCTTTCGTTGGAAAGCTTGATGGCGTGACCCTATCGGCCGGAGCTCCGGCGATAGCTCCGGGATTCGCACTCGATCAGATGGCGAAGCATTCGCTCGATTTTTGGCTGACGACGGAAGATCTTCCCCGGCCCGAGAACCGCGTGACGCTAGATAAGAACGGGAGCATCGTTCTTTCATACACGCCGAACAACGTCGAGGCGCACCAACAGCTCCAGAAGCGGCTAAAGCGCCTGATGAATAACCAGCGAAAGTGCGACACGCACGGCCACGAATGCCATCGAGGTTTGTTCTCGCGAAATCTTTATCTCGGCCAGCAGATCCCGCTTGCCGGCGTTGCCCATCAGAACGGCACCGTCCGATTTGGAGAGGATCCAATCACGTCGGTGCTAGATCGGAATTGCAAAGCGCATGACCTCGAGAATCTTTACGTGGTTGACGGCAGTTTCTTTCCGTCGAGTTCGGCGGTAAATCCCGCACTCACGATCATGGCGAACGCTCTTCGGGTGGGCAGACATTTATTGGAGACGGTGAACTAAATGATCGCGAGAACCAAACACGATAATGCTTTCCCGTTCGGCTGGTTTGTCATTGCGGTACTTGCGATCTTTGCCCTGTTTGCGTCCGCCCACGGTCAGAAGATTTCGCAGGTCGAGTCCGTTGGTTTTACCGTCTCAGACATGGACAAGGCACTCGATTTCTATACTCGCGTTTTGCCGTTCGAGAAGGTGTCGGATGTCGAGACGATGGGAACCGAGATCGAACATCTATCCGGAGTCTTCGGAGCAAGAGTTCGTGTAGTTCGCTTGAAACTCGGCTCTGAAGTTCTCGAACTAACCGAATATCTTACGCCGGAGGGTAGACCGATTCCGGTTGATTCGCGAAGCAACGATCGATGGTTCCAGCATATCGCGATCATCGTGGCGGATATGGACAAGGCTTACGTCCATTTGCGGGCTAACAAGATCCGGCACGCCTCAACCGGTCCGCAGACCTTGCCGTCATACATCGCCGCCGCCGCCGGGATCCGAGCTTTCTATTTCAAAGACTTCGATAACCACGTCCTCGAGATCCTCTCGTTTCCCCCAGACAAGGGCGCGCCGAAATGGCACGAGCTAGCGAAGTCCGGAAAGCTCTTCCTCGGTATCGACCACACGGCGATCGTTGTCGGCGATACCGGTCAGAGCCTCAAATTCTATCGTGATGAGCTTGGCCTTCGCGTAGCGGGCGAGAGTACGAACTACGGCCCGGAACAGGAACACCTTAACAACATTTTCGGAGCTCGGTTGCACATCTCCGGGCTCGCAACTCCGCAGCCAGGGATCAACGTCGAGTTTCTCGAGTACCTGGCGCCGACGAATGGACGCCATTACCCGGCCGACTCGCGGAGCAATGATGTTTGGCACTGGCAGACAAGCTTTGAAACGAATGGCCTGGACGTATTCTTCAGATCGACGAAGCCCGAATACATATCATCCGGA
Source organism: Pyrinomonadaceae bacterium (assembly GCA_040081025.1). Classification (GTDB taxonomy): domain Bacteria; phylum Acidobacteriota; class Blastocatellia; order Pyrinomonadales; family Pyrinomonadaceae; genus OLB17. The sequence continues at coordinate 1,699 of JBEBGW010000521.1, forward strand.
ACCGTTCTGTTCCGATCTCCCACTCTTGGATTTAAGCGGGCATCTCTTGTCCGCGATCCCGACGGCCACGCCGTCAGGTTAATTGAAAGGTAATCTTATGAAAGTTTTTCTTGTTCTTATGATCTTAGTCGCGGCAAGGGCTGCCGCATGCAGCAACACGGCCGAGGCAATCGCACTGAATGCTGACGAAGCAGGAAACGCCTTGAAGGGATA
>JBEBGW010000227.1:0-7326 GCA_040081025.1 Pyrinomonadaceae bacterium
GGGTGGAGCAGGGCCGGTAATTCTCCAGTAATGAGGTTTTGAGGAAAATGCAAAGAACAAACTTCTTACGAAATGGTTTTCTAGCACTTCTCGCAGCAAGTCTGCTTACGGTGTCCGCGCTCGGCCAGGAGCCGTCGAGAAAGGACATCCGGAAGTCGAACCAGTTGGTGACGGATGGCAACAAGGCGTTCAACCAGAAGAATTATCGGAATGCCATTGAGAAGTATGCCGAGGCGGTAGTCCTGGTTCCGCGTAACGCAACGGCTCACTTCTGGAAAGGCTACGCCCATTACTATTTGAAAGAATTTCCGGCCGCCTTGACCGAACTAAACCTTGCTGAACAGCAGGGGCATCCTGCTGTTGAAGTCTCAAAGGTGCGCTGGTTTCTTCATTACGAAGCGAAGGACTACGATGCTGCGCTAGCCGATGCGAAGCGGGGTCTGCAGGCAGAACCGACCAACCAAATGATGTTGCGTGCGGTAGGCGACATTGAGTTTCAGAAAAAGAATTACGACGGGGCGTTAGCGGCCTATCGCCAGGCGGTTCTGGGCGCTCCGAATGACGGGACGCTATATTTCGGAATTGCGCGGGTGCAGCAGGCTCGCGGCGACGTGAAGGGGCAGGAAGAAGCCGCATCGATGGCGGTTTCGAAGCCCAATCAGTTTCTCGCAGAATCAAATATCCTTTTGGCGGATGCGTTGCATCGACAACGGAAGTATGATCAGGCGATCATTGCATACCAGAAAGTACTCGCTGCAAACCCCGGGAACGTTCAAACGTACCGTTCGATGGGCGACATTTACAGAGCCCAGAGCAAGTTCCCCCTGGCGATCGATATCACCCGGCAAGCGATCCGAAGATGGCCGCTTGATGGAAATCTATTTACTGATATCAGCTGGTACTACAGCCTTAACGGAGATCACAAGGAAGCCGTTGAGACTGCTCAATCCGCGGTAAAGCTGATCCCGGATCAGTACATGGGTTATACGAACCTTTGCCGTGCTCACAACGATCTCGAACAGTTTCAGTCCGCGGTCACCGCGTGTAATAACGCTCTTCGGCTGAATCCGAATGACGGTGAGACTTATTTTTATCTTGGACGAGCCTACCGGAAACTGAACCGGACGCCTGATGCGAACCGTGCGTTCGACCGTGCCGTTCCGGGACTCGTAAAATTCACACAGGACAATCCCGATTATTCGGATGGTTTTTATCTTTTAGGGAACGCCTATTCGGAGAATGGCAATTTTGAGAAAGCGTTAGAAGCATACAGAACGTGCCTTTCGCTAAATCCAAAGTTCGCCAGGGCCTGGTTTAATTCGGGTTCCATCTATGTTCATCTGAATAAGAAACCGGAGGCTCTGGCTCAGTATCAATCGCTTCTTCCGCTGAGTCCGGATTTTGCATCCCAGTTGAAGGCGGCCATCGATAAGATGTGATCGTCCGTTATGGATCAAAATAAAAAGGCCCGGTGAATCTGCCGGGCCTTTTACCTTGATACTGTGGTTGTTCTATGAGCCGCGTCGATCCGGAAGACTTCGCCTCGGAGTCTGATAGTTGGTGTGGACGTTGACGTTCTGGATCTTCAAGACGACTCGCATGCGTTCGGAGCGTCCATCGAAACTTGCCGGTACGAACGGAGCGTAGACAGGATCCGATTCAAGGGCTTTCTCAAGATCTTCGATCGCACGGCTGTTGCCGGATGGTTCGACGACCTCCGAGATCCGAGCGAGCCCATTTCCAAACACTTCCGCGACAACGACCACTTCATCGTCCTTCATCTCGCCGCGAACCAAAGACTTGGTAAGAGCAACCAAGGCTCCTTGTGGATTCACGCTGGGTGATTCACCGGCGATGGAAAGCCGGGTCGTTGCATAGTCTGCCGCGAGAATATCAATCGATTCATCACCGATCATCGGATTACTGCTCGCAAGCATCACCGGCCTCGGAGTGGAGGTCCTCGAGATAAATTCGCCGGGATCGCGTGCACTCGAGAGAATTCCCCAAAGCAAGAACAATCCGAAGACAACCGACGCGAATGTACCAACCGCAGACGGCATCATCCAGGTGTCGAACCAATTGCGGCGGTCCTCGATGACTTGAAAAACTGGCGTGCGGATCGCGGGTGCGAGTTCTACGGCGACCGCCGCGCGCAGGGAGATTAGAAACGCTTCCGGCATCGCCGGCCTGGCGAGAGAGCGTAAACCGTTCTTCACCTCCTGATACTCCGATAATGCCTGACGGCAGAGCGGACAAGTATCAAGATGGGCGTCGAGATCGGCCCGCTCGGCGACATTCAAAATGTCATCCGAGTAAAGCGGCAGATCAGATTTTACGTCGCTGCATCTCATTTGAACCTCATAAAAACTTATCGAGCAAATGGCTCACTGACCCCGACCGATCCTTGGAGAGAAGAAAGCGGCGAACATGTTTGATTTGTCGTGCTTGCTGGTCATTTCAAATAAACAAAAGCAGTTGCCGCAAAACCAATATCCAGAATCGAAACTTCTCGACCTATCGTTGTTTGGCACCGATTCATTTTCAGTCATCAAAGTCAGAGCCGGGGCGAGTCGGCCATTTCCTCGTGTCAAAAACCCTTCAATCTCTTCCGTAGCTCCTCGCGGCCGCGGGCGATCCGGGATTTTACGGTCCCGATATTGATCTCCAATGCCGCCGCGATCTCCTCGTAGCTGAGCCCTTCGATATCGCATAAGACAATCGCCTCTCGGTAGATCTCAGGCAGTTCGAGCAAAGCCTTCCGGATCGCGTCCTCACGTTCGTGCCGAAGTACGTTCTCCTCGGCCGAGGCCTCGAATCCCGCGATCGTCTCTGAGATCGTCGAATTAGAGTCACCGATCGGAGCATCCAGGGACACCGTCGAATCCTTCTTGCGGCGTTTCCACCAGCGAAATCGGTTCCGCGAATGGTTGACCGCGATGCGGAACAGCCAAGTCTTTAGCTCCGATTCTCCGCGAAACGTTCTGATCGCCTTAAGGGCACTCAGAAACGTCTCCTGCGTCAGGTCCGCCGCATCTTCCGCATTCTCCGTTATCCGAAACAGAACCGCGTAAATATCTGCGGAATAGCGAGTTATAAGATTGTCAAAAGCTTCAGGATCTCCGTTTCGCAGTCGTTCTATGTAGTCCGCTTCCGCGCCTGCAAATGCGTGCGAATCGTAGGCCGCCGATGCGACTTGCGGAAGACCTTCCTGGTCAAATGCTACGGATTTGCCGAAGATCATCTCGTACTGATTCTTCCCCGAAACGAATGAGTACCCGAAACCAGCAATTCGCACGGATTGCGAACTATTAGCTTAGACACCGCCTCGCCCCTTTTGTTCCCGCTAACTGTAATAATGAACCCCTCGCCCTTGTTGGCTTCTTATTTATGATGCGAAATTTGATTGAATCGCTGTTTTACGGTAAATTTACACTTTTGGTCTAACCGCGATATTGGCAATTATACAACGCTAGAACGATCTGAAATTGCAGTTTTTTTGAAATGGCACGAAAAAAAAGACGGCTCGAACCGGTAGCGGTAGCCGCAACGGAAACCAAACCGACGACACGTTACAAGGACGAGTTTCAATCAACCGTCGGCTCAAAAGTAGAAGAGCTCGGAAAGTCGCTTGAGGGACAAGGCCGCAACATCCTGTACGGGATCGGAGCGCTTGTGGTGCTCGGCATCCTGATCTGGATCTTCTACGCATGGAGTTCCCGGTCGGATTCGGCGGCTCAGGCAGCGCTAGGCAAAGCGATCGAGACGTCGCAGTCGCGAATATCGGAAACCTCGCCGCCGGCCGGAACTATCGGAAAGACCTTTAAGACCGAAAAGGAGCGGGCCGAAGCAGCGATCGCCGAGTTTCAGGCAGTCGTAGACAATCACGGCGGAGCGGCCGGCGAAAAGGCGAAGTATTTTATCGCCGTCAATAAGATGTATGTGGATCGAACCGCTGCCGTCCGTGAACTTGAGGGCCTTGCGAAAGGCAGCGACGAGGTCGGCAAGCTTTCGAAGTTCGCTCTCGCGCAGGCATACGCCAACGACAATAAACTCGACCAGGCCGCAACTCTCTATACGGAACTTGACGGGACTACTGATCCTATCGTCGCGAAGGAATCGATCAAGGTCGCTCTTGCCGACATCTACGAGAAGCAAGGCAAGAAGCAGGAAGCTGTCAACGTCCTATTCGACCTAGTAAAGGCGGCGAGTGAAGCGAAGGACCTCGACGGCAAGGCGGTTCCGCTATCCTCGACCGCAACGACTGCGAAAGAAAAATTAACGCAGCTCGATCCGGAAAAGGCGAAGGAGTTGCCTCAGCAGCCTGTTGACCTCGATCCTGGAAGCTTATTCTAAGGTTCAAGAATTGTAGACATGAAAGGCCGTCCCTGACAGTATGGGCGGCCTTCTGTTTTCGGATGATTTCGGCTATTGGCTGTTTTAGTACTACAATGGCCTGAATTTCAATGATCCTTTCATCAAAGAGAAGGACCGCGGTTGATAACGGATCGGAGCGGATCTCTATTAGAGTCCTTCCGCTCAATTATCTCGTCGCGCTCTTGCTAGCGTCATTCGTGTCGGCATTCTTGCTGTACGTCAACGCGGACCTTTACGGTTATCTCCTATTGGCATTCGCGTGGGCGGTCGTTCCGATGCTGATCCTGCAGGATCGAGTATCATTCGACGGCCGCAGGATCTACAGGACCGGATTCATTCCTCAGCTATGGGCTCGGCTTACCGCAACACGCGACCGGATCAAGGTCAGCGACGTGGAACACGTCCAGACCACAGTGCTTCGGACGATCAAGCGTGGCGGCAACCTCATCTATACTTACCGCACAACATTCTTCGGCAAGGGCAAAGCGTTCACGATCCACTCGGGTGGAAAACATTATAAGGAATTTGTAGAGCAATTATTTGCACGGTTGAGCGAAGACATTCTGGACAATCGATCGCTTGATCTGCGGGATCATCTGGAGCATCGCTTGGTAGTCAAGCGGCGGGCTAAAGAGGCGGAAATTCCGCCGGCGGATATTCTTGAGGGAAGCCTTCGAGGCACGCAGCCTAAAGGCGGTGGAGTCAACGTGCTCGGTTCGCCGGAAAAGGCGCTTGAGCTACATCGGCTCGCGAACGAACTCCGTGTATCCGGGCTTCTGCCGCAAGCTGTCGAAGCATTTCGGCGTGCGGTATTGTTGATGCCCCGCAACGCGCGCCTGCTTTTCGATTTTTCGATGTGTCTCCGATCTTATGCCGCTCTGAATCGCGACCGGATCGTCGAACGCAAGGCACTCGCGTTGATGCGGCTCGCGGAAAAGCGTGCGGGCGATGACGGCCAACTTCTGACCGAGATCGGCGAGGGGTATTTCCAGTTCGGTGAATGGCGTAGAGCCGGTGCGACTTTTCGGAAAGCGATCGAGCGGGCCGGTCAGAGGTTTCGCTCGCTTGTCGGTCTTGCCGAGCTAGCCCTTCACGAGGGCAAGATCGCACATGTGATCCACAACTTCACTGCCGCCCGCGAACTCGCCGTCACACCGGCAGCCCGGCGATGGGCCAAGCACGAGATCGATTATTTTTCGCGGCTGAACTCGGACGAAGAATATATGGAACTCGAGGTCAGCCGCATGAACCTTCTTGATACGCTCGCACTAGTTCGCGGCGGAGCCCTCCGAATAGCGGTCGTAGGAATTCCGGTCATCGTCCTTGGCCTCGTTTTCGACGAACACCTCGTAGCAAACGTCGGCTGGGCTGTTTCGCTGATATCCTTCGGAGTTTGGACGACCGTTATTGTCCTCACCCACATGCTGTCTACGAGAATTCCTTACGACCTCCTAGAAGACGAATAGATAAGAACGGATTCATCCCAAGCCTTTTCTTGCGAAGAAAATGTCTTTGCTGGTATGTTAGGCACGAACCTCAAGGAGATCGACCCAGATGATTGAAGAGAGAACGTTGCCGCAGATAGTAGACATGGGCAACGAAAAAATTCGAGAATTGCTGAAACACCAGAATTTCGGCCACCTCGGTTGCTGCAGAGATAATAGGCCGTACGTGATTCCAATTCATTTTGCTTACAGCGACCCCGATATTTATTTTTACACCACCGAGGGACTGAAGACTGAGATCATCGGCGAAAACGCGACAGTTTGCCTTCAGGTCGAGGAGATCGACGACCGAAAACATTGGAAAAGTGTGATCGTCACCGGAACGGCGGAACGGATGACTTCTCAACAGGACATCGACCATGCCAAGGAACTTGTAGAGGCCGCCAATCCACGCTTGCTTCCCGCTTGGAGTATCCGATGGATGGACCAATGGGTAAAATCGAACATCGAAGCTGTTTATCGTATCTCGCCGGAAATACTATCGGGACGTATGACGATCGCCCAGCGCGATGATACGGACGAATAACCCAAGTGCGATGTCTGTTCGAGACCTTGAAAGGCCGCGTCAAGGACAACTGAAAAGAAAATAAGGGCCGGTCCCGAAGGACAACGGCCCGTTCAAAATTAGCCCTAATGGTTCGGACTTACTTTTTCGTTGATTTCGGTTTTTCGGTCGTTTTCGGCTTTGTAGCCGCTTTTGCCTCAACCGCACGCTTCTCAGCGGTCGAGGCTTTCGCCTTTACGAACGACTTCTTAGCCGGCGGGTTCAGCATGGCCGTCCATCGATATTCCGGCGTTTCGATCTCGCCTTCGAGTTTCCTAAGGATGAAATCGGTCATGTTGTCGACGATCCAGTTGTGATTGTATTCGCCAACCGAAGCGAGTTCCGCATCTGGAGCGGGGTTCATGAAGTCGATCGCATACGGAATCCCATCCTTGATCGCGAACTCGACGGTGTTCAGGTCATAGCCGAGAGCCTTGCATATCGTGACCACGTCCTGCTCGACTCGCTTGTGCAGTTCGGGCGTAAGGTAATTCTCGACGTTCACATACTGCATTCCGCTCAGGTATGGCTTGGACGGATCGTACGGCATGATCAAGACCTTCTCCTGGCCGACACAGTAGCAGCGGACGAACTGATCGTATTCGATGCCTTCCTGAAGGGTCATGCAAAGCTGACCCGATTGGTTGTACTCATGCCAGAGATGCTCAAGATTGTAGACCTTGGAGACGTTCTTCCAGCCGCCGCCGTCGAACGGCTTCAGAAAGGCGGGGAAACCAACGTAGTTAACAATGCCTTCCCAATCGAGGGGAAACTCGAGGTTGCGCAACGATTCGCTGGTGATGTCCTTAATATAGTCCTGCTGCGGGAGCAAGACCGTTTTCGGGATCGCAACGCCGATCTTCGCGGCTAACGAGAAGTTGAAGAACTTATCGTCCGCCGACC
>JBEBGW010000228.1:0-7318 GCA_040081025.1 Pyrinomonadaceae bacterium
TCAGCGAATCGCATCCGGTTCGTCCTGAGATCCCGACGCTTCCGGCTGAGCTGAATCTGATCGGCTAGTTTAAACCAATAGGTCGATTTTGACGTCTCTGCATCGCAGGGGCGTTTTTCTTTACTTAGGTTTTGACCTTACTATCAATCCCTGTATACTTAGGTATATGCCTAAGTCTTTCACATCGACGGCTGCTTCCAAAGAGGACCTGGTTTTTCTTGCACTAGCCGACCCGACGCGTAGGGCCGTGGTGGATCGTCTTGCCCGGCGGCCCGAGCAGACCAGCGTGCTGGCGGCGGGTTTCGACATGTCATTGCCGTCCTTCACGCAGCATCTAGGCGTGCTGGAGAGATGCGGTTTGGTCCGGTCCGAAAAGAAGGGCCGTATTCGGACTTACTATCTGGAAACTAAGCAGCTGCGAAAGGCGGAGGATTGGCTGGCGAAGCGACGCGCCCTTTGGGAAAAGCGGCTCGACCAGTTGGACAGTTATCTACTCAAACTTAAGGAGAACAATAAGTGAGCATTCATATCAGCAATTTTAACCCCGAACTCGACCTGAAATTGGAGCGGACCGTGGACGTCAGTCCGTCGCTTGTGTGGAAAGCCTGGACCGAACCGGAGCACGTCGTACATTGGTTCACGCCGGCACCGTGGAAGACCGTCGAGTGTGAGATCGATCTGCGTCCGGGCGGAAGATTTTATTCGGTGATGGAATCGCCCGAGGGCCAGCAGTTTCCGAATGTCGGATGTTACCTGGATGTCGTTCCGAACGAGCGACTGATATGGACCAGCGAACTCGGGCCGGGATTCCGCCCGAAGAGAACGGAGAATCCTCCGGATCTGGCATTGACCGCAGTCATCACAATGGAGCCGGCGGGCGAAGGCACTTTGTACACGGCGGTGGCGATGCACGTGAACCCCGACGATCGAAAGAGGCACGAAGATATGGGATTCGAACACGGTTGGGGCGCCGCGTTAGATCAGCTGGTCGCTTATATGAGGACTGTCTGAGCTATCGTAAGCAACCCAATCGTGACGCCAATCGAACGCTTCCGTACCGCGGAAGCGTTTTTTGTAATCGTAGAACGACGGACCTTGATAAGCGTAGCCCTGATAGTAAAACTCGCGGCCGGTTTCGATGGAGTACTCGATCTCTTTGAGCATGGTAAAGATGCCGAGACCGCGATCGGTGATGGTCGGCTCGAACATGGCATAGATGCCGGAGGTTGAATTACTGCCGACATCGAAATAGCTGACGGCGAGCAGTTCGCCATCTTTCGTAACGCGGATCTCCTTCGCTTCACAAGGCGAATCGGCCGGATCTCGCGAAATGAAGTTGTAGACCGATTCGGGTATGCCGTGGTTGAAGCGGGTTTTGTGACGTTCGAACAATGATTCGATCGTTGTGTCGATGTGAATCGGGCCGATGGTTACATCGAGGTTTTCGTTTCGGCGAAGCGTTCGCCGTTGGCTTTTCGAGAATGTGAGATCGGCGAGGCGGATCCGTAACGGCAATACGAATCTAAGATCGTCTATCAAGAATCCGACGTTGTACCGGAAGAAATGCGTACCGAAATGCCGCCAGCCGTTCAACCAAAGCGAATCCATCTGCGCGGGCAGCAGTTGGTCCGCAAAAAACTCTTCATTAATGAGGCGAAAGTTGTCGAGCAGCATACGGCCTCAGAAGCGAGCAAACTAGTTCCCTGGCTTCGGCGGCGCCATCGATTCGTCCTCAATGCGGATCCGCCATTCGCCCTTGTGTTTGATGAGCACTCCCGTATAAGAGAAATTCATCGACTGGCCCGTAGTGGTGACCCATTCGAACTTTCCGACCACAGCGACGACGTTCTTTGAGATCACCTCGACTGAAAGATCCTTCCACGAGAATGACTTGGGCCCCGACCACTTCGTCAGATACCGCTCTTTTATTTGCTCAAAGGTCTGCAGGCGTTTTGAGCCATTGCCCATCAGATAGGCTCCGCGGCGGTCATAGCGATTGGCGATCCCCTCTCGGCGCTCTTGTCTCAGGTCTTCCGCATACGAATCGTAGAAGGCCAGAACCGATCTCTCGGTGGTCGAACTGTCCTGAGCGTCGGCGGAAAAAACACCCGCAGTGATAACGAACATCAATGCGAGTGTTAGCGGTCTCAGTTTGAGCATGCCGTTTACCAATTGACGCTGCCTTCTTTCGAGGTATCGATCGTCGCGAGGCCGCTGCCGTCGTCGTAGAAAAAGATCCGCATATTATCGAAAAGATATTCGTGCGATTCGGGTTTCGAAACGTCGAGGCCGAAGTGATTGATGAGCTGCATCTGCTTCTTCTGCCATTCCGCCCAGCAGTCTTTGCACATTTCTTCGCCGATCTTTGCGCCCAATTCCGTCGGGACCGGTGCGTAGCCGATCGGTTCGTTCTTCTTGCCGCAGCGGCCACATTTAAACTTGTCACTTCCAAATAAAGCCATAGCCAAATTTTACCACGGGCGTCGTAAGTTAGTTACTCTCGTTTCGCCCGGCAAGCAGTTTTGAAAGTCCGAAATAGACGAACCCAACGACGGCGAAGGCGATCAATACGAGTCCGGTATGGGCGAGTGACTTTGGATAACCGAACTGAGTTACATCAACGAACCAGTACGGATACCAGTCGACGAACGCTCCGCGGACGAGGGAATAGACGACGTAAACGATCGGGTACATCAGCCACTTCGCGACGTCGGCAAGAACGATCCCTGCTTTTGGTGCGAAGACGAACCAATAGATGATCGCTAGCAGCGGCATTATGTCGTGCAGTGCATGATCGGCGACCGCTTGCCAACCAGCGGGATCCCACACACTTCGAAGGAAGAGGCTGTAGACGACTCCGACGATGGTGATGTATGAAGCGACAGCCGCCTGAGTCGATGGTTTCGACGCGTATCGACCGAATCTTGTCGAAGGAAAGAATGCGATCGCAGTCAGCGTCGCGGCCACGATGATGTTCGTTGTGATCGTAAAGTAGCTGAAGAACCGGACGAACCGTTCGAGCGTTGTCGGCTCAGGCACGACGTTCGTCATATGCAGCACGAACTGCAGGATCAGCGAAGCCCATCCGATGACCGCGATTACGCCCGCAACTTTTCTTCCCATACTTTTCTACGCCGCCTTCTTGATCGCTTCGAGTACGTCTTCGTCGGCCGGACGAAACAGGCTCAGCGACTGAGTCTTGTGATAAGCGATCTTGCCGTCCTTGTCGATGACCACGACTCCGCGGGCGGAGCGTCCGGGCAGCCATGACTTCATATCGTACGCGGTCGACACTTTTCGGTCCGGGTCGGAGAGTAGCCTGAGCGGTAACTCATTCTTCTCGGCAAAGCTTTTGTGCGATTCGACGGAGTCGGTCGAGATACCGACAACCTCGGCTCCCGTCGTCTGATACTCCGACCAATGATCGCGCACCGAGCAAAGCTGCGCCGTGCAGACCGGTGTGTTGTCACCCGGATAGAACAACAGCACGACCGTCTTTCCGCGATGGTCGCTCAACGTCCAATCGTTTCCGCCGCCGTCTTTGAGTGTAAACGCGGGAGCTTGTTCGTTGATCTTCATTGTTCCACCTCAATTTTGTCGAATGCAGTCTCAAACTCCCCTTCGCGTATTAAGTCGTTGATGACCGATTCAATCCGTGACCGCGATAACTCGTCAATTAGAATCATATCCGATGCCCGGAAATACGCACCCGAAAGGCATTCGCCGCTTTCCCTAAATTTCTCAACGAGCGTCTGGATATTTTGGTAGGTGAAAAACGACGCGATCCATTTTTCACCGTTCTCGAAAATAACGATCACGTCCGAGTTATCGTCGTTTAGATTCCATTCACCATCGGCCCATTGCTCGGCCTCGAGCCAGATCTCTTGTATCGATGATTTTGTCATTCAAAATCGCGAATATCCTTAAACGGCTTCTTCGAATCCGTAAAATCCGGCCGGTAATAATACGACGCGGATTCGTATTCCTGCATAAAGCCCTCCTCGATTCCAAGGTCCTCTAATAAAGAAACGGCTTCGAACCATTCTCGTTCGGAGATGCGGCGGGAGAGGAGGATGTAGCGGTCGTCGGTGGCGGCCTTGTTGGTGGCGTAGTATTGGGCCATTAGGGAAACGGCGGTTTTGGGGCCGAGTTCGGCGCGGATCCAGCGGAGATTGTCTTCGAGGCTTGCGATGTCGTTGGGGAGTACGAGAAGGCGAATGAGAAGTCCGCCTTTCAGTAATTCGTTTTCGCCAAACTCTAAAGACGATCCCATCTGACGGTGCATTTCTTTGATCGCTGCCCGGGAGTGTTCCTTGTAATCACGCACCTTTGAATATTGAAAGCCGGCGTCTGAATCGGCGTATTTAAGGTCGGGCAGATAGATGTCGACGATGCCGTCGAGCAGCTTGAGCACTTCGACCGAATCGTAGGCGTTCGTGTTGTAGACGATCGGAAGCCGAAGTCCCTGATTTGCGGCGATCAATATCGCCCGGGCCATCTGCGGGGCAAAGTGTGTCGGCGAGACGAAGCCGATGTTGTGGCAGCCGCGGTTCTGCAGTTCGAGCATTATCTCGGCGAGGCGTTCGTGCGTGACCTCGTTCTTCTTCTGCTCTTTCCAGGTTTGCGAGATCTGATAATTCTGGCAGTAAACACATCGGAGATTGCAGTTGCCGAAGAAGATGTTTCCGGCACCGTGCGTGCCGCTCAAGACCGGCTCTTCGCCGAAATGCGCGGTGTAGCTTGAGACGATCGGGAGCCGGCCTGAGTAACACGCGGAGATCTCGTCATTGAGCCTATCGTTACCACAGTCTTTTGGACAGATGTTGCAGGAACCGAGGAGGGCTTCGAGCTTTTCGACCCGCCGCTCAAGCTCATTCTCCGCCAAGAGTGTTAGATATTTTGGGTCCATTGTAGCCCTTGATCCGGCCCTTCTTGTTGTATTTTACAGCGACGTCATCGGGCGAAAGTGTTCGGGCCAATTCCCATGTAAAATCCATCTCTTCGTTGATCGTTGCGGTGGCCATACGGCTTTCTTTCAACATCAAGAGGCTTCCATAGAAAAGAAACATAATGCCGACGATGCCGATGGGGATCGGCAGCCAGCGATATACGTTGAAGATACCCGCGATGGCGATAGCGACGCTCGTCAGGATGAATAACATAAGGCCGTAATAGAACGTTGTCATTGCCTTCTGCAGCAGCCGCGATCGGCTCGTCACCTTGTCGATAAGATCGATGACGACCTCAACGCGCTTTTCATACAGCGGGATCGATTCTTTGTCCTCCGCATATATCAACTCCCCAACACGCACTTCTAACGCCCGCACGCGATCGACGACGCGGCCAAGGCGGGTGGACGTCGAAAGCACGAGCGACCCGGTAGCCGAGATCAACAACGCGGGCGTGATCATCGCCGTCAGAAATTCAATGACGCTGTTGAGGTTTGTCGTGCTGCTAACAAGGTCTGCGGCCATTTGGGAATCTTACTACTTATTCGAAACGCGTTCGACCTCGCGGCCCATGCGACGCGTGGCAATGTACCACATCATTTTGTAATCGGAGATGAACGACCAGAAAGGGTATCGAAACGACGCGGGCTTATTCTTTTCAACAACAAAATGAGCGAACCACGCGAAGGCGTATCCGCAAACGAAGCAAAGCGGGAAGTAGTACCATGTGCCGCGCCAGATCAGCCATGCGAGCAGAACGATGCCGAGTGAGGTGCCGATGAAATGCAGAGCGCGGGTGAGCGGCTGGCTGTGCTCCTGTACGTAGAAATCCCAAAAATCGCTGTAATTCGTGATCATCAGTAATTCGTTCGGACAAAATCTGCGACAAGCAGGCCGATTATACTGCAAACGACTCTCAGAACAACGCCGACCACCGTGAACGCACCGACGCCGATCAGCGACGCGCTGAACGCCCCGAAGCCACGCTTCATCAACAGGTGTACTGCGGCGACCGCAAGCGACGCCATGAGTAAAGAGACGAGCGCGGCAAGGACCATATAAGTGATGAAGCCGTAGTTAGCGTCCGATTCGGTAAACCCGTTCATCGCGAGCAGCATAAAGAAAAACACCGCGATGCCGATCGCGATGTTAAGAATGAGCGTTATTAGGAATGCGATTATCTTCGGAGCCATTGGCTTAGGATTATAGCCCGAGTACGACTTGTTCGTTATACCTCGACAAGTTCATGCGCTGCCGGAAGCTTGATCTTCGTAGCCCAGCCGAGGCGTTCGAAAATGCGGATGGTGATCCAGTTCATATCGAACTGATACCACTCCGTGCCGTGTCGCGCGGAGGTCGGTGCCGCGTGGTGATTGTTGTGCCAGCCCTCGCCAAAAGTGAGGATGGCGACGAACCAATTGTTGGTTGAGTCGTCGTTGGTCGCGTGCGGCCGCGAGCCGTAAATGTGCGAGAGCGAATTGACGAACCATGTCGTGTGCCAGCAAACGACTGTACGGGCAAATATACCCCAAACGACCATCTGCCATCCGCCGATCGCGAATAGAATGCCGGCGAGAATGATATTCGGCAAAAGGTAATATCGCGCGATCCGGACATGCCCTTTGTCTTTAAGGAGGTCGGGAACGTAGCGTTTCAGCGTTTTTTCATCATGATCCTGAGCCGTCCCCCAAAGTGTCCAACCGATCTGCGCCCACCAAAAACCGGAACGTGTCGAATGCGGGTCGTTTTCGGTTTCGACAAATGAATGATGAATACGGTGCGTCGCCACCCATTTGTCGGGCGAATCTTGCATCGACATTGTGCCTAAGACGGTCAATGTATATTCAAGCCATTTCGGAGCCTTGAAACTGCGGTGCGTGAGTAGGCGGTGATAACCCAACCCGACGCCAAAGCTTCCAACGATCCAATAGGTAAGAACAAAAGCCGCCAGGTTGGGCCAGCTAAAAGTGAAAACCGCCGGAATTGCTAAAAGGTGAACGGCCGAAAGGCTTATGGCGTTTTTCCAGTTCACTCCCGTTTTAGGGAGCGTTAAGACATTTTGCATTTAGGAATCCCTGAGATCGCTTAACATCTACATATCAAGCGTAGCAGGTCGGCGCGACCGCAAGTGTAATAGTTGGGTAACACTTCGGCCGCGAAACGCGTCAGACAGGCTTTTTCAATACCCAAGTCGTCATGCATCTTAGATCTTCGACGTTCGTTGTTTTTAGCGGTTCCAGACGGTCGGCTTTTAACCGCAAAGCGGCGGCGGCTAGCATTTTTTCATCGACGAGAAATCTTTCGCTGCCATCGGGTAAGAGGAATCGTCTTTCCTCGATCGGCTGAATCAATGTTTCGATCCCGATCGA
>JBEBGW010000229.1:0-7301 GCA_040081025.1 Pyrinomonadaceae bacterium
GCTACGGAGGAACCGGCACAGGCGGAACGGGCGGTTTTGATTCGAGTAACGGATTAGTTCCTAACGTGCTACTGAATGGCTCGGTGACTCCAGCCCCGGCCCCGGCGATTCAAGTGACGGGTGGGCCGTTGAACTTCGGGAATCAGCTTGTCAACACGGAGAGTCCGTTGCAATCCGTTACGGTGACGAACACCGGAACTGCGAATCTCGTACTTGGAACTCCGACATTTATGACCGGAACTCAGTTCGCCTTTGCCACCAACCCCAACGGGACGGTCGTAGCTCCGGGCAACTCGACAACAGTCAACTTTACCTTCACACCGACCTCGATAGGTGCAAAGACTGATTCCGTGTTGATAACAAGCAACGCGTCGGGGCTGGCACCCGCCGTTACCCTGAACGGCACTGGAATAAACCCGCCACAATGCACCGCTGCGACGATCGAAGGTTCGGTAGGGACGCCGTCTCATTCCATCGACCTCGACAATGTTTGCACCGATCCAGACGGTACGATCACCGCATTCGGCGTAATATCAGCCTTCGGCGGAACTGCATTCATCAACTCGACGAACAATATCCTGACGTTCACGCCCACGTCACCGAGTACGCCTGCGACATATGTGGTCGGATTTAGCGCAACGGACAACGACGGATCGGTAACAAATTCTACGGTGACAATTCGTGTGAACGACCCGCCCATTATTACCGAAGACACCACTGTGTCGGCGATCACCGAGACTTCCGCGACATTTTCCGCGAACGCGCAAAACGGAGTACTGGCATCAACCATCACCGCCAGATTCAGATACGATACGACAAACCCCGGCATCTGCAACGACTCTTTCGGGACTGGGGCACCGATCTCGGGCGGTATCACGCCTACGCCTGACGGCTATTCGATCAACGTTACCGGCCTTACGCCAGGCACCACTTATTTCGTCTGCTTTAGGGCGACCAACCTGGGCGGAACGACAATCGGAGCGATAAAGACGTTCACGACGGACGCGGCACCGGTTCCTGGTCAATTTAATTTCGATCCGCAGTTCTATTCGCCGAACGAGGCAGACGGGTCGGTTACGCTGACCGTGACGCGGACGGGCGGAACTGACGGTGCGGTTTCAGTCGATTACGGCCTTGTTGCCTCGGGCGTGAAGGGCGTGGGGCGAACGGGTGTCGCGGTCGCGGCTACGCCCGGAGCGGCCTGTTTGGCGGGCAGCGGTGTCGATTTTGTCACACCGGGCGGAACGCTCAATTTTGCCGACGGCGAGAGCTCGAAGACGTTTAACGTCACCATCTGCGACGATCAGCTTTTCGAGTTTACGGAGAACTTCATGACCGTCATCTCCAATCCGACGGGCGGTGCGACGATCGGAACGACATCGAACGGAAGCGTGAACATTCTCGACAACGACTCGGAGCCATCGCTCCAATTCTCGGCCTCGAACTTTGATGTCAACGAGAACGCCGCGACCGCTACCGTCACGGTTACGCGGACCGGTGCGTCGGAACACGCTTTGACCGTGAACTATGCCGCACTTGGCGGCGGTACGGCTACCGCGGGCACTTGCGGAGCTTTCAGCGGCAACGACTTTCAACCGACAAGCGGGACGCTCAACTTCGCCTCCGGCGACAACGAGGAAACGTTCACGATCACGATCTGTAACGACGGGCTTTTCGAGGCCTCGAATGAGACGATCGCCATCGCGTTGAACACGCAAAGCTCGCCTGCTGTCCTAGGTACGCCGAACAGCGGCACGGTTACGATCATCCCGAATAACGATCCGCCGTCGGTGGAGTTCAGCTCGAGTACCTCGGACGTGGACGAGGCGGCCGGAACGAAGACGTTTACCGTAAACCGCACCGGGGCGACTGAAAATTCCTTCACCGTTAGTTTTGCGACCGCCGACGGAACGGCACTGAACGGTTCGTGCGGCAGCGGCGGCGATTATCAATCCAACAGCGGTTCGCTGAGCTTTGTCGGCGGCGACCCGAACAAGACCTTCGACGTGACCGTTTGTGACGACGCGGAGTCAGAAGGCAGCGAACAATTCTCGGCAACTCTCTCCAATTCGACGGACGGCGCAGTTATCGGCACGAACGGAACCGAGACCGTCACTATCAATGACAACGAGCCGCCAACGCTGGTCGTGAATAGCCTGATCGACGACGCCTTCGGACTCGGCTGCGGGTTTGAAGGTCTGTGCACTCTTCGCGGGGCGGTCTCGCTAGCACAGGACGGCTACGTGATCACTTTCGACCCTGCCCTCTTCGGACCCGGTCTGAACGCCCCCGAAGGAGGTCTTCCCGCGATCGTTCTAAACAATACCGAGATCATTATCGACGACGATATTTCGATCATCGGCCCGGGGGCAAATAAGCTTGCCGTCGATGGCGGACCGAGTTTCAATCGCATCTTCTCGATCGACGCCACGGTTACGATCAGTGGCCTATCCCTGGTCGGAGGCAACGGCGGAGGTGCCATCGCTCCCGGTTCTGGCGGAGCGGTCCGTGCGGGTGGCTCATTAACCCTGGATTCGGTATATGTGCATGACAACGGCCTGGGCGTGCCTCCCTTGTCTCCGGGAGTTGGCAAAATGCATCCCGAAGGTTCCGTCGCCTGCGGCGGAGGTGTGGCTCTATTTGCCGGAAGTCATACGATTCGGAATTCGACGTTTTCGGGTAACAGTTCGAACGTTGGCGGCGGTGTGTGCGTGTCGACCGTTACAAGCTTAACAATAGAGAACAGCACTATCTCGGGAAACTCTTCGACCTCGCAAGGCGGTGGCGTCAGCAGCGGCGGCATTCTCAACGTCTACAATTCGACCATCACCAATAACGCTTCCGGGCTTGGCGGCGGCGTTTCGATTTCGGCGGCACCGTTGACTATTCGCAGCTCTATAATCTCAGGGAATTCCGCTACGGCGTTTCCAGAGATCTACAATCTAAGCGGCGTTCAGTCTTTCGGATTTAACATGGTCGGCGATTCGTGCAATGCCGGGCCGCCAACACCTTGCGATTCGGACCAGACAAACAACCCGATCCCGTATCAAACGAGTGATATCCGCGATGTGCCCCATCTACTCGGCCTGCTACAAAATAATGGCGGGCCAACGCCGACGCACGCATTACGACTTAACAGCCCTGCCTTCGATAAAGGTTTTGCGTTCGGTTTGCTTACCGACCAGCGAGGAGGGTCGCGAACCGTCGATCTTCCAGTTGCAAACGCTCCGTTTGGTGATGGATCGGATATCGGGGCGTTCGAGTCATTGGTCCCGACAGCTGCGTCCGCGTCGATCTCGGGCCGAGTGCGGGATGCGAACGGACGCGCGATCCGCGGGGTGGTGATTAGCGTGCAGGGCATGGATGGCTTGCCTAAAATCGCGGTGACGAACACGTTCGGCTATTACCGGATCGATGAGCTGCAGGTCGGCGAGTCGTTCGTCGTGACGGCGAAAGCGAGGCGGTATGAGTTTGCGGCTCCGACTCAGTTTGTGAACCTAGCGGATGATCTGGAGGAGATCGACTTCCGGGCACTGCCTTAGAAACGCCGTGTGACTCGCTAGATCAGATACCACGAACGGAGACTCGACAGGGAGCGGGGGCCGTGATAGAAGAAATGTCGATTAAGTGTGATACCGCACAGACGACCGTCACAATGACGGTCATACTTCACCAAGCTAAACATTCGTCCGCGAACCTGATAGTGATGAGATTCGTGCAATGTCTCTCATTCATAGTTGATTACATTCGATTGCGAATGGCGGTACTGGTGGGTCTAGCATTACACGTCAAATCCTCTGGGTGTGGTTTGGCGGTGGCGTCACAGGAGCTGGCGTCGTCCTCGCGTATGATCAAGGGGTAATCAAGGGGGAAGTTCTGCTCAAACCGCTGTGAGTGCCTCGCAGCCATTGTCTGGCTTGGGTTTCCAACGGGCCCCAAGCCAGTTTTTTTATTTGCGGGCCTGATCGGCCGCCACCGCTCTGTAACAGTACCCGCGTCGCATTCGTAACGGTTTGCCACACTCTTGCTGGTACGGTACAGCTGGACGGTTGGAGAGTTTGAATTTCGAGGATCCCGCTATAGACGCAATAGACAGCAGTATTCAAAAAAATTATCTATCCATCAGCGAGACTTTGTATTACAATGCTCGTAGAAGTTCCCGTCCACAGGAATTTAACACCTACTTAACGTTGGCAATATCACCGTCAACGCATTAAATCACCCTATTTCAGTGGAGGACGAATGAAGCCTGCTTTGAAGTAAGGGTTTTTGTGACGACTGATGTATCACGCCGGAGAGAATAGGTTTGAAACTTGTTAAAGCATTGATTAAAAAGGACTACCTTTACTTGACGAGTTATGATAAAACGTTTTTTGTCGATTTAAATTGGGAACTTTTGTTCCGTTGTCTAGACTTTTGGGGGAAAAAAATGAAGAACTTTACTAATACTTTCAGGACCGCGGCCTATCTGGCGGTCTTTTGTCTTGGCGTGTTTGTGATCGGGGCGAGTGCTCAGGCGACATTCATAGTTACAAAGATTGCGGATACAAACGACGGTACTTGTAACGCTGCTGATTGCTCACTTAGAGAGGCGGTTGTCGCGGCGAATGCGAATGGAGGCACCGCGGATTTTATTACATTCTCGGCCCTTTTCAATACGGCTCAGACGATCTCTCTAACGCTAGCGGGCATTGGCGATCTAGGTGACCTCGACCTAACCGGAACTGATGGCGTTACGATAACAGGTCCCGGAGCCCGCCTGCTGACAATAAACCAGACCGTTGTCGATCAACGCGTGTTTGATGTTAATGCGGGAGGTATTGGTACGATCACGGGGGTAACGGTTGGCAATACCGATGACGCCGGAGATGGCAGCGACGACGATGGAGCTTGTATACGCAATGAAGGCACGGCGACCTTCAATTCTGTGCAAGTCATAGGTTGCCGTGCGAATTCCGATGGTGGAGGAATCTGGAACAACGCAACGCTGACTATCCTTAACTCCTTGATAGTCGGAAACTCTACAGCCGGCGCAGCCGACAATGGCGGAGGATTTTATAACTCTGCCGGAACTGCCACCATCGCCAACTCGACGTTTACGACCAATACCGTCGCAGGTGTGGGTGCCGATGGCGGGGCGATCCGTGTTGAAACCGGGACACTAAATCTGACCAACGTAACGATCAGCGGCAATACCGCTAATGATACCGGCGGCGGAATATCGGACAATTCAACGACCAATCTTCGCAATACGATAGTTGCGAACAATATCTCGACTGCGAACACTAGTGAAGACGTTGCAGGAACGATCACGTCTCAGGGAGATAACCTCATCGAGGTGATCACAGGATCCACGGGTTTTGGTGGTACGGACATTACCGGAGTCGACCCGGGGTTGGGGGCCCTCGCAAATAACGGCGGTACGACCGATACGATGACGATCAATGTCTCAAGTGCGGCTTGGAACCAAGGCAATAACTGTGTCACTACCACATGCGGTGCTCCCAACAATCCACCAGCTCTTACAACCGACCAACGCGGTGCGGGTTTTGTGAGGCTAGCGTTCGCGACCGTGGACATCGGGGCGTTCGAGCTTCCGCTTGCGTCGGCGGCAGATGCTACGATCTCGGGCCGAGTGGTCACAGCACAGGGACGAGCTATCAGCCGAGCTACAATTACGGTCACGGATGCGAACGGTGAATCGAAGACGGTACTGTCAAATACGTTCGGTTTCTTCAATGTGTCCGAGCTTCCGACCGGACAAACTTACCTGGTGAGCGTGTCGGCGAGAGGCTATACGTTCGCGACGCCGTCGTACTTCGTCGACCTTAGTGATAACGTAGGCGATCTGAACTTTGTGTCAACGCGATAGCAAGACCCATTTGGAAATAAGCGAAGGCAGGGTCTATGGCCCTGCCTTTTTTTGTTTAGAGCTGCCAGTCACCCTGGCCTTCGGGTTGGACGTGATAGCCGCATTCTTCGAGATGGCGATAGACCTCGGCGGCGTGTTCGGAGTCGCGAACCTCGAGTATCAGCTCGACGCCCGTATATCCAAGCGGTGCTAGCCAGATCGCCCGCTGATGATTCGATTCGATGACACTTGCCCCGATCTCGGCAACTTTATTGAGCAGTGCGGCGAAGGATCCGGGACGGTCGAGGATCAGCACCTTCGCGATCACGTATCGGCCCTGTCGAACGAGTACCTGTTCGATCACGCGAGACAGCAGATTGCCGTCAATATTGCCTCCGCAGAGGACGGTGCAGACGTTCTCGCCTTCGCGGAGCTTGATCTTGCCGGCTAGCAGTGCGGCAACGCCCGCAGCCCCGGCACCCTCAGCTACGATGTGTGCACTCAGCACGCAATGATAGATGCCCGCGGCTATCTCTTCTTCCGATACCTCGACGATCTCATCAACATATTGCCTGATCAGCGGAAGCGTTACCTCGCCCGGACGCTTGATCGCGATGCCGTCGGCGATGGTCGGACGGGCTGAAACCTCGGTCGGCTCACCTGCATCCAGCGAGACCTGCATCGAAGCGACGTTCGCTGCCTGGACGCCGATGATCTTCACACCGGGCTTGAGCGACTTGGCAGCGATAGCGGTACCTGAACAGATCCCGCCTCCGCCGATCGGGACGACGATCGTGTCAACATCCGGCAGGTCCTCGATGATCTCGCATCCGACAGTTCCTTGCCCGGCAACTACTAGTGGATCGTCGAACGCGTGGACATACACATATCCATTCTCTTTACCCAATTCACGCGAATAAGCCACCGCCGCGTCGAACGAATCGCCGTGGAGGATCACGTCAGCTCCCAGGGCCTTCGTAGCCATCACCTTTGTTAGCGGTGCGAACTCGGGAAGCACGATCGTCGCTTTCACACCCTGTAGTTTGGCGGCGAGGCCTACGCCTTGGGCATGATTGCCGGCCGATGCAGTGATCACGCCGCGAGCCTTTTCGTCTGCCGTGAGCTGCGAGATCTTGTTATAGGCTCCGCGCACCTTGAACGACCCGCCACGCTGTAAGCACTCGGCCTTGAGAAACGCGTTCGCACCGATGATCGCCGAAAGCTTCGCGTCGGCAACGATGGGTGTCGGGTTGATGATGCCATTGAGTAGAGTGCGAGCCGCTTGAATATCGGAAAGTGATACCGTCATAACGTTTGACGAATTATATATGGAGATAGCGGGAAGTTTAAACGGCAGGTATGCCGGAGAGAAGCTTTGGAATGAATAAGAGGATAACTGGAGTAGGTAATGCGGATAAATGTAGTTGCTGAGCTTCTCTCCGGGTATTAG
>JBEBGW010000522.1:0-1888 GCA_040081025.1 Pyrinomonadaceae bacterium
GCGTCGCGTCGTGGTGGCCAAGGATGCGGTAAGACTTTCTGGCTGACCAGGTTAGCGTCGGCTTCGGGATCGATCCACCGAAGTATGCGTAATTGACGGAATCGAAGATCTTGTCGAGGTTGTAAACTGCGCCCTTGGCCGAAGTGATGACCTTGCGGCCGTGTTTGCGTTTATTTTGGACGGCGCGGACACGGTATTCGTCGGTCGAGACAGCGGCTCCGTAGAGTTCTTTTGCGGCGACGGGAACGCGTCGGCGGTATAGTTTGGCGACGAGGATCAATGCGAGCGCTCGTTGTGCCGATGCGGGAAGGTCGCGGCAGATCTCGGCGATTCGGACGAAAACCTGGCCGTTTCTTATGCGGATTGTGTGGTTAATTCCGACATAAGGGTAAAAAATAACTTCGATCGGCGGCGGTTCGCGATGTTTGTCGAACGTTTCGAACGCCTGAGAGTAGTATTTTGCAATGGTTTCTGTGGACACGCCCATATTCGCTGTTAATCAGAGTTTAACTAATTATCATTGACACAAATGCGTCAAAATGCTACTTCTTTAGATGGGATCGCGCCTCCCGCCGAACAACGATCCTTGCTCTTTCCGTGAAAAATGCCGGTCCGCGAATCTTACCTTAGAGTCGAGAAATCACCAAATTTCCCCGATTCTCGCGGGCAGATGATCCTCTCGGCGATAATCAACGAACATTTTGTCACGGGGGAACCCGTTGGTTCCAAAGCCTTAGCAGAAAAATTTGCCAATGCATCCGGGCTTAGCTCTGCTACGATCCGGGCAGTCATGGGCGAGTTAGAGGAGCTCGGATTCCTCGAACAGCCTCACACTTCCGCCGGCCGAGTGCCGACAGATAAGGGATACAGGTTTTACGTTGATAATCTGCTGGGCGTTCTGAGCCTTTCGAACGACGACCTCCGCATGATAGGTGGGGAATTCGGAATCGAAAGCGAATTCATCGACGCTCCCGACAGGTTGATGGAACGTACTTCCCAACTCCTTTCTGCTCTTTCAAATAATGTAGGCATCGTGGTTTCGCCGTCTCTGGCACAAGACCGCCTGCAGCATATCGAGTTCGTCAATTTGTCGGACAATCGGGTTCTGGTCGTGCTCGTCTCGGCGCCGAATATTGTGCATAACCGCATTATTCGGCTCAACGTGACGCTGAAACGCGAAGAACTCGAACAAGCCGCCAATTACCTGAACGCGGAATTCGCCGGTAAGAGCCTTTCCGAGATCAGGACGGAGATCCTCAAGCTAATGCACGAGGAAAAGGCATTGTTCGATAAGCTGCTGCAAAACGCCGTGATTCTTTGTTCTCAGAGTATCGAGGACGACGGAAATCCGCTCGGCGAGGTCTTTATTGACGGAACGACCAACATCCTTTCAAAGAAGGATTTTGCCGATCTCGAACGGCTTCGCGGCCTGCTTTCGACGATCGGTGAAAGGTCGAAGCTGCTGCAGATCCTGAACGAATGTGTTGCCCGCGATGAGAAGGCTCGTGCCGGTGCGGTTCAGGTGATAATCGGCAGCGAGAATCCCACACCTACGCTTCAAAACTGTTCGCTGATCTCTGCTCCGTACAGGGTAGGCGACGGTTCCGCGATCGGAACCCTTAGCGTGCTCGGACCTACGAGGATGGAATACGCAAGGATGATCTCGATCGTATCCTACGTTGCTCGCGTGCTCGAGGGAACTATATCCCGAACTGGCCGCAACAACTGACCAAATCGGGCCACTATCTCGGCCCGGACCAAAAATGGACCCAGAAAAGAACATCGATGAGGTGGTTGACACCTTTGACGAAGGCGGCGAGGAAGTATCGGTTGACGACTTCATAAAGCAGCTTGAAGAGAAGGAAAAGGACCTCCACATTACCGTTGA
>JBEBGW010000230.1:0-7284 GCA_040081025.1 Pyrinomonadaceae bacterium
TACTTCGACTGTTGAAGCGCGAGTGATTCGTCAATGATGCGTTGAAAGATGTTCTCGATACTGGTCGAATCGAACGGCCCGGGATTCTCGCCGGTCAACCGGGCGAGAACCTGCGACTCGCGAAGTGGATCGACGAGCGACGCATCTTTCTCGACCTTCACCGCACCGACGCGCAGGGCGATCTCGGCTCGGCGATTCAGCAGCCTGAGTATCTCGCTGTCGATCCCGTCGATCTCGGCTCTCGGATTTTCTATAGGCACATCAGCCATAACCGGAAATATGCAGAATAACATTTCGGTATTCTTCTGCCGAAATGAATAACCTCACATTATGCAGTTCTTAAACCTTAATGAAGATATTCTTTCGGTAAAGCAGCCACATCAGGAAAAGCCAAAACAGAATAAATGTGACTGCGTAGGCGAGCGATGCATTGATCGGCGACGCCCATGAGAGGAAGAGATTGTTGAACATCCACTGCTGGAGTGAGATGTCCTTACCGGCCTCAGTCCCGGCAAAACGGATCATCCCAAGCAGCCGTGCAAAAATGCCGGAGAAGACGAATAGCGCGAGTGCGTTGACGCCAAAGATGACGAACGGCTTCGTCCACCACTTCATCTGCTTGATATCGATCAGCCAATAGCATGCAGCGAGAGTCAGAAGTGCAAGGCCGGTTGTGTAAATGACGTATGAACTTGTCCAGAGAGCTTTGTTAAGCGGGAACAACAAACTCCAACACCAACCAACCGCGAGAGCAATGGTGCCGGCAAAGAAAAGCCCCGCCGCCGTGCCAGTACCACCTGCGATAGCGGGTGGTTGTACGTTACCTATTGATCCCGTTATTGCAGGCTCGTCCGCCAGCTGTCGTGGAACAGATCTTATCAACCATGCCCCCGTCAATACACCCGAAAGACAGGTGACCAACGCTGGGATCGTCGACAGGATACCTTCCGGGTCGAATACCTTCGCCGACCGCCAGATATGATTCTCGGTAAGGATCGTTCGGTCGAGCCAGGCCGCGAGGTTACAAGCTTTGTCGTCGATCGTCGTGACCTCACAACCGGGCACGGGAATGACGGTCATCAGCAGCCAATAGCCGAGGAGCAGTGCCGTTCCGATCATTGCCTGCTGCCGCCAACTCGTACGCAAATAGATGAGCGAAACGATCAAATAGCAGACCGCGATCCGCTGCAGCACGCCCGGGATCCGCATCGTCGCGAGGTTATACGGAACGACGACGTATCCCGCCAGCCAGAACACAGTCACGGCACCGGCGGTCACTCCGGCGATGATCAGAGCGATCTTCGATTTATCCCAGAGATAGAAGAACAGAGCCGCCGAATAACCGAGCACGATCAGGATCTTGATCGTATACGGAATCGTTGTCTCGGCGAAGTTAAAGAACGGAATCGCCGACATCACAAAGCCGAGACCAAATATCCGCGCCGAGCGTGTGAAGATCTTGTAGTAAACGTCGCGAGTAAGTCCAGCGGCGATGCGTTTCGAAAGGGCGATCGGAATGGCAACGCCGACGATGAACAGGAAGAAAGGAAAGACGTAGTCCGTCGGCGTGATGCCGTGCCATTCAGCGTGTTTCAGCGGCCCATAGATCGCCGACCACGTGCCGGGATTATTGACCAGCACCATTCCCGCAATGGTCATGCCACGGAAAACGTCGAGGGATATAAGGCGGTCATTGGCCATAGTCGGCGACACTTTTCTACCAGCCGTTTCGCTCGCGAGTTCCTGCGACGTGAGCCGTGTGATGTTTCGAATGCCATGCGTACAAAGCAGTCGCCTTTTCGATGGTCCACGGCCCGGTTTCAGGATGGATGAATTCCTTCTGAAATTCCGCATCCGACAGGCTTCGCAGCATCTCGACGAGTCGAGAGTGAATGCCGTCAATGATCGCGAGCGACACTTCGACCGGCAGCTTGCTGTCGGCGAGTTCGGCCCATCGTTCCTCATGATACGGCTTGATGGTCGGCGGCGTGTCTTCCGTCAGCGCGAGTTTGAATCGCGTGAGCGTATTGATATGACTGTCGGCAATGTGGTGAACCGTCTGGCGAAGCGTCCAGCCTTCTGGTCGGTATGGCGTGTCGAGTTGTTCATCGCTGAGTCCGTCGACGACGGTTCGCAGATTCGCCGGAAGGTTCGCGAGCGAATCGATATTCGCCTCTCGCGACGCGTACGCCGCCGGGTCAAATTTGCCGATAGGAAATCTAAGATCGAGTTCGGGTGTCGCAGTGCTCATAACAATCCTCAATGCTAAGCAAGATATGAATCTTCAAAACGCGTGAACTGTTTCAGGAAGACGAGCTTGATGGTATCGGTCGGGCCGTTACGCTGTTTGGCGATGATCAGCTCGGCGATATTCTTCTCTTCTTCCGGGATCGAGTCCACGTCCTTCGAATAATAGTCCGCTCGGTAGATAAAACCAACGACATCGGCGTCCTGCTCGATCGAACCGGATTCGCGGAGGTCGGACATCATCGGTTTTGGCGGATTTCGAGCCTCGGGGGCGCGCGAGAGCTGAGAAACTGCTATAACAGGCACGTTGAACTCCTTCGCAAGCGCCTTCAGGTCTCGCGAGATCTTCGATACTTCCTGCTGGCGGTTCTCATTGCGTCCCCCGCCGCCCATCAGCTGAAGGTAGTCGACGATGACGAGGTCGAGTTTCTTCTGTTCCACCACTAGCCGGCGGAGCTTCGCACGCATTTCAAGTACCGATATACCGGGCGTGTCATCGATGTGAAGTTTGGTATCAGCAAGAACGCCGATGGCTTCTGCCAGCCTCGACCAGTCTTTCGTCGAGAGCGATCCGGTTCGCAGCATTCTAGCATCGATCGACGCCTGTGCGCTCAGCATACGCATGGCGAGCTGTTCCTTCGACATTTCGAGCGAGAAGATCGCAACTACTGCGTTCTCGTTCACAGCGGCTCGCTGGGCGATGTTGAGTACGAGTGCCGTCTTGCCCATCGAGGGGCGTGCCGCGATGATGATCAGATCGCTCGGCTGCAATCCGGACGTAATGATATCGAGATCGCGAAAACCGGTCGCGAGTCCGGTGAGTGCGTGAGAGTCCCGCTTCGCAAACTCCTGGATCTTTTCGAAGACGCGTTCCGCGACAGCTTGGAAGTGAACGAAGCCTTCGCGTTCCTTTTGCTCCGCGAGGTTGAAGATGTGTTGTTCGGCTCGGTCAAGGATCGTCTGAGCATCTTCCTCTTCTTCGAGAGCTTCGCTAGTTATCTCGTTACACGCGCGGATCAGGCTCCGCATCGTAGACTTCTCTTTAACGACGCGGATGTAGTCTTTGACGTCCGTAAAGTGCGGCAGTCCGTAGGTGAGATTCGTGATCGCGGCGACTCCGCCGATCGATTCGACCGAGCCGTTCTTCTTCAATTCCTCACCAATCAAGATCGGGTCGATCCGCTGCGATGCGTCAAAGAGCGATACCATCGCTCCGTAAATGCGTCGGTGAAGGGGCGAATAGAAATCTTCGGGCTTGAGAAACTCGACCGCTTGAGTGATCAGGCCGTTGTCGAGCAGAATCGCGCCAAGGATCGCACGCTCGCTCTCTTCGCTCGAAGGCAGCGGACGTTCAAGAAATTGCTCTCTACGGGGTTCAGGAAATGCAGCCATTGTGAATGTCGACTCTTGATGATAGCGAGAATTATGTCGGTGTGACAAAACTCGAAAATACTTGAAGGCGAGATCTAAGAATTCCGAAGAAAAAAGCACCCGTCAAAAACGGGTGCTCGATGATCAGCGATTTTCCTCTTGTGGAAAAATACTATTCAGCCGCTGCTTCTGCTGCCGGCTCTTCAACCGCAGCTTCTTCCTTCTTCTTGCGGCCCTTCTTTTCGGCTGCCGCGACTTCCTCGCCGCCTTCAGCCTTGACCGTAACTGGGACCTCAAGCGTCACCTCACGGTGAAGTTTGACCTTGACCGTGTATTCGCCAGTCTCTTTGATCGCGTCTCGAAGGGTGATATTTCGGCGATCGATCTCATAACCCTTCGCTTGAAGAGCCTCCGCGATATCCATCGACGTGACCGAACCGAACAGCGTTCCGCCGTCGCCGGCCTTGCGTTCGAACGATAGCTCGATCGAACCCATTTGCTCTTTCTGAGCTTCCGCCGTTGCCCTTTCAACCGAAGCCTTCTTAAGAAGCGCTTCACGCTCCTTCTCGATCTGCTTTACATTACCCTTGGTCGCAAGCGTCGCAAGGCCCTGCGGCAGCAGGAAGTTGCGGGCATAACCGGCCCTCACCTTTACGATCTCACCGCGGCCACCGAGGGTGTCGATATCTTCTCTTAACAAAATTGTCGTAGTTGCCATTTCAAAAATCTCCCCTCGATCTAGTCGAATACGAACGGCAAGATCGCCATCGAACGCGCGCGTTTGATCGCGGTCGCGATGCGACGCTGGTCCTTCGCCGAGATGCCCGAGATGCGGCGCGGCATGATCTTGCCACGCTCCGGAATGAACTGCCTGAGCAGATCTACATCCTTCCAATCCACGTAATCCGGCACGACTTGGCGCGGACGGCGACGCTGAAAACGGCGAGGAGCCTTATCGCCAAATCCCTCATCGGAGAAATCCATCTCCCCTTCGGCTCTTTCCGGTCTGTCTGGTCTTTCTGGTCTATCAAAATTCTCTGCCATGATCTTTCTCTCCTTAGGCCGCTGTCTCCGCGGGGGTTTCTGCCGTTTCTTCAGTTGCACGGAAGCGAGCACGCTTTGCCTGTCGAAGCTCGCGCTTCTCATGCAGCTTCTCAGCCTTCTTGCGGTCTTCATCAACGCGGATGGTGATGTACCGGAGGATCATATCGTTGACGCGCATGCGGCGCTCAAGCTCAAGGATCTCCTGTCCCGATCCGTCGATCTCGAAAAGTACGTAGTGCCCTTCGGTCTTCTTTTCGATCGGATATGCGAGCTGCTTGCGGCCGATATCATCCATGCGGACGACTGTGCCGCCTTCCTTCTCGATCACTTTGCCGACCGCTTCGTTAAGTTTCTCGATGCGTTCTGCCGGCGTTTCCGGATCGACGATATACATTACTTCGTATGTTCTTTGTGCCAACTTCTTTTCCTCCTTCTGGCTATCGAACCTCGCTCTCTTATTTGAAGCGAAGTAAGGTGGTCCTTATCAATTAAACTTTGCCATCGCCTTCTCGACCCCTTCTGAGACTACGGATCGGATCGCGTCGGCGCTTCTCTCTAATACCTTGTCAACAGTCTCGATCTCGCCCTTGGCGAAATTCTCAAGAACAAAATTACTAGCGCTCGAGATCGGATGTTCCGGCATGATGCCTATCCTAAGCCGGATAAAATCATTCGTTCTCAAACAATCAATGATCGACCTCAGGCCGTTCTGACCGCCGTGCGACCCTTTTGGACGCAGCCTGATAGTCCCGAACGGAAGAGCGAGATCGTCCGATATGACGATCAAATTCTCGACCGCTCGATCCTGCTTTGACAGCAGGCAACTGACCGATTCGCCGCTCAGATTCATATACGTCTGCGGCTTGGCCAGTTCGACAGTCTGATTTTCAATCACCGCCCGGCCGATCAAAGCCCGACACTCGTCACGCTTGATCTGAGTTTGAGCCTCGCGTGCCAACCGATCGACAAGCATGAACCCAAGATTGTGCCTCGTTTTTTCGTACGAGGCTCCCGGATTGCCGAGGCCGACGATGAGCCAGTTATCCATAAGAATGGAAACACTGCGACCGTCTATTCGCCTTCTTTCGGCTCGTCAGCCTTCTCTTCACCGGCAACTGCGGGTTCTGCACCTGCTTCAAGCTGCGGTTCGAGATCAGCTTCCTGAACTATCACGATCGACGCGACTACCGTTTCGGGATCTTCGTTGATCTCGATCCCCTCTCCGACCTTAAGGTCCGAGACGTGGAGGGCATGACCTGCTTCCAACTCGCTCACGTCCAGATCGATCGAATCCGGCGTATTCGCGGGTTCGCAAAGAACCTTGATCGAATGCATTGCCTGCGAAAGCACTGCGCCTTCTTCTTCCTGAAGACCCTTCGGCTCGCCAATAAGGTGGATCGGAACAGTCATCTCGATCTTTTCTCCGCGGGCGAACCGGCGAAGATCGGCGTGGATCAGACGGCCCCTGATCGGATCGATCTGGCGATCCTGAAAGATCACGTCGTAATTGTCTTGACCATCGATGTCGATCGTGAACACGCTGTTGACACCAGAATCGGTACGGATAATCGCGGCGAGATCCTTGAGCTCCGCTACAGCGGCAACACTCTCGGTTCCGCCGCCATAAACAACGACGGGCACCTTGCCGGCGGCTCGCAGCCGACGGTTCGAGTTCTTGTTGCCCGATTCCTTCTTTTCAGCCTTGACTACAATTTTTTCAGCCATAACAAATCCCTCTTACAAAAACAGCGACGACACACTTGTCTCGTCATGGATAGAATTGATCGCCGAGGCAAGCAATTTCCCAACACTCAAAACTTCGATCTTTCCGCTTTCCTGCAATTTCTTGGCGTTTCCGGTCAGCGGGATCGAGTTGGTGACGACGATCTTCGTCAGATACGAGGCCTCGATATTATCTGCTGCCTTACCCGAAAGTACCGCATGCGAGAAGCACGCCATGACCTCTTTGGCTCCCGCCTCGTGAAGAGCCTTTGCGACCTTGCAGATCGTTCCGCCCGTATCGCACATATCGTCGACGATGAGGCAGTTCTTCCCGTCAACGTCACCGACGATATTCATCACATCGGCTTCATTCGCACGCTCGCGACGTTTGTCGCAAAGTGCCAATCCTGCGTCGAGCCGTTTCGCATAGGCCCGTGCACGCTCAGCTCCACCAGTATCGGGTGCGACCACCACGAGATTGTCGATCTTGTTCGTGTTGAAATAATCGACAATGATCGGCCTGGCGTAAAGGTGGTCAACCGGGATGTCAAAAAATCCTTGTATCTGCGATGCGTGTAGGTCGATCGTCAAAACGCGCTGTGCTCCGGCTTTTACTATCAGGTTCGAAACCAGCTTCGCCGAGATCGGGACACGCGGCCGATCCTTTTTGTCGGATCTGGCGTAACCAAAGTACGGCATCACCGCGGTCACACGGGCCGCCGAGGCTCGGATGAACGCATCGATCATGATCAGCAGCTCCATAAGGTGCTGATCCGACGGTGGGCAGGTCGGCTGAACGATGAATATATCGGATCCGCGTACATTCTCCGCGATGGAGAAGTTGAACTCGCCATCAGAGAAACGATCCGTGACCGCCGCTCCGAGGTCGAGATTCAAATG
>JBEBGW010000231.1:0-7250 GCA_040081025.1 Pyrinomonadaceae bacterium
ACGGTCCGCTCAAAGAGACGGCGGCCGACGAACCACGGTTACAAAAATAATCGCGAATAGGGGCGAAAGTAGGACTTACGCGAGCCGGAAGATAAATGTTTTCGGATTCAACGGCCCTTGGGGACGACCAATCGGCGGCGAGCCTGTACGACGAGCCCAGGACGTTTTGAGGTGACATCGATGCTGCGATCCTTCGGACTTTCATCGAACGGGATCTTTGGAATATATGTGACGACGTAGGACGAGTCGATGAGGTTAGCTACCACGGCCGTACGCTCGACCATCTCCTCAAGGGATGTCGGCAGCATTATCTCGCCGTTGGTATTTTCGGCGAGCTTACCGAGCTGCTCTTCGGCATTTTCGAGGTCGGCCTGCCGGTTTCGCATGTTCTTGAGGTACTTGCGGTCAACGTTGATCGTCGGCCCGATCTTCGGATTTTGGGCAGTGTCACGGACGCCGGGCGGGAGCGTCGCTGCGATCTCAGGCGGCATTGCGGGACGCGGCGGAGTGTTCGAGATCGCCTTCGTTCGCGGTTCGATATCGACCGACTCAAGCTTCGTGTAGCTGATCACGTGGACGCTGATGTCCGTGCCGAGCAGCCGCTGGAAGGCGTCGAATCTTGCGGACGACCGCCCGCCGGAATCGGTGCCGTCGGTTATCAGCACGAGGTGTTTGTTGTCCACACCGCTTTTCTGCATGAAGTCGGTCGCGAGCGTGACCGCGTCGACGAATGCCGACCGCCTGCCGAACTTAGCACGATTGATCGCCGCGAGGGCCTGACCTTTGTCATCGGTCCATTCGGCTAGGAACTCGGCCTTGTCTGAATATTGAAGTATTGCGAACGAATCGCCGTCGCGGAGCGACGTGACGACCCCGCGGGCAACTTTCCTGGTCTGGTCGAGGCTCTTCACCGCACGCATCTCGCCGCCGGTGTCGAGCACGATCAGGACGTTCGCCGGAATGCGGCGGACGCTGCTTGGCTGATGAAGTACGTTGTCCTCGGATATGACGAGATCGGCCGCAGTTACGTCCTTGAAGAACTTCCCGTCCTCGTCAAAGGCGAGCACGTTCAGTTTCACCTCTTCCGTGACGATCTTTACCTCGTCGGGCGGGGGGGTCGGCGACGGCTTCTGACGGCCACTCTGAGCCTCGGCGGCAGAAACAACCAAAAGAATGACACCAAGGAAAAAGCCAAGTTTTGCCATAGCAGTATCCATGTATGATGCCCGGAAACCTACAACATTTGCTTCGACTATCATAGATCTGGGTGCTCGCTAACAAACTTCATCAGGTTTGGCAGGTAATCGTGAAAGCGCGGACAGTCAATGCCGTGGCGGGTCAACAGCTGGTCTGCGACAGTCGTATCATACGTTTGCGGCAGGAAGAAATACGGAACTCCCGAATGCGGCAGGCCCGTGATCGGCGGCGAGATCGGCAGCATCAGCGTCCGTTCGGTCACGCTCGGCGGCACAGCGACGACGCTTTTCTTACCGGTAAGCTCCTTCACTATTGAATCGAAAATGTCGGCGGTCGCGAGCGGATTTGGATCGGCGAGGGCGACCGTTTTGGACACTGCAGATTCGTCATTCGAAAGGGCGGTGATTGCCTCGACAACAAAATCGACCGGCACCAGGTTGAGCCTGACCTTCTTGTTGCCGACGTTCAGAAACCGCAGTAGTTTCGGGGCCTTGCGGAGATAGTGGATCAACGAATAAATGCCGTCGTACTTGGCGGTTTCGCCCGTTTGCGAGTCTCCGACAACAACCGACGGCCGAAAGATCGTGAGCGGAACTTCGCTCTTCAGCTTGTCAACCGAAAGCTCTGCGAGGTACTTGGTTTCCTCGTAATTATTGCGAAATCCGGCGTCGTGTTCGAGATCGGTCTCAAGTATGTGGCCGGTGCGTCTGCCGGCGACGTAACAAGTCGAGATGTAGTTGTAACGGCGAAGGTTCGGCAGCGATCGGACAAGTTCGTTGACGTTTTCGGTACCGCGTACATTGACGGCGTCGGCCACATCTTTAGCTACCGCGAGGTCGTACACGGCCGCAAGGTGGAATACGTCGGTCGTTTCTTCGCGGATGATTGCGAGGTCTTCCGGATCGATCCCAAGATCAGCTTTCGTGATGTCGCCTTCGACGATCGAGAAGTTCTCAAGACCGACACCCGACCGCTCTGATATTCGCTCGACTGACCGAATTGCCGCCTCGACAAATGCCGGTTGCACTAGCAAATAGGACCGAGTTCCATCGGCCGCCAGACGCTCGACAAGCCGCCCCGCGATAAAGCCGGGAAAGCCCGTAACGAAAATGACGCGGTCTGACGTGTCCATCTATCTATCTTTCAACATACCGCACCGTCTCATAAGGCTCGACGTTTCGCATCTTGGGCTTTGTTTCGTTTCATTTCGCGAGGCACCATTTGTTTCATTTGAAACAAAAAAATAAACAATTTACCGGTGGTGATTCGATTCATTTTGCGACAGAGTTTTTGAACCATTTGAATCAAGATCAACAACTTACACGAACTTTCAACAGCTTACGGCGCACGGAAATCTCCGAATGGGCAGATCCAACCTCTGCCGATGTCGAGCTTATTACTATTCAAGAACTATTGGAATATCAACTTCCACGGAATGCAAGGTATGTACGATATGGATGATAACTAAGATTTGAAAGCCAGGGAGGTCTACCGCAGATCAACGCAGATGAACGCGGATCAAGGTTCGGAATTTAAGATCGTGCTGTCGCCGAAGAACCCGGTCGCTATCGCTCGTGGTTCTGACCAGACTACTTCACCGCAAACGATAGCGGAGCGACGACGGCGTTGGCTTCGGGGTTGTAGTAGTCGTAGACGGTCGAAGCCGGGGTTTTCGCGTTGATGGCGTAGCGCGGTTTGAACTTGAAGTTCAGCTTGGTGCCGCCGGGTTTGGACCACATATAGACGACGATGCGGTCGGGCAGAATGTCATAACGCGAGATGGACCAGTCGGCCTCCATGGCGGCCTGGAGCGATTCGCGGTTGACGTCGGTTCCGGGCGGCGTGCCGATCTCGGCGAGCAGCATTCCGTAGCCGCGATAGCCGATGCGTTCGGCTTCGACGCTGCAGAAGATCTCGTTCATGATCGCGGCCGAGGTACGATCGCACTTGGTAGCCAAAAAATTCGAGATCTTGAACTGGCTGGTGACGAACTGCTGCAATGGTTCATCGCAACCTGATCGATTTGGTGAAGTCCAGATACGTGAACCGAGATCACGAACTCGAACCGTGCAACTGATGCAAACGGTCAGGTATCTCATTCCCGATGCAAAGACTTCTTTTATTGGTGCTTGTCGTGGCCGGGTTCGGCTTGGTAACCGTTCGGACGCAGACGCCGGAGACCCCCGAGAAGGTCGAGACGGAAGAGATAAAGATCAACGTCGCGGCGGTCGGGCGTGACGGAGAATTTGTCAGCGATCTTAAGAAGGAAGATCTGGTCGTGACCGAAGATGGCCGGCTGCACCAATTGAACAGCCTCACCTTTACACCAGCGAGCGTTATGATAGCGCTCGACAACGGCGGGGTACTGCGGGAGAAAAAGAACATTAATACGACGCGCGAGATCGCCGGAAGTATCGTACGTAACCTTCGCGAAGATTCGTCCATATCGCTGATGCAGTTTCACGACGGCGCGGAGATCCTGTCCGGGTGGAGCAAGGATAGACCTGAGCTTCTTAACATCATCAACAACCGGACAAGATTCGGCAGGCGGTCTTCGTTCACACAGGCGATCGCCGCTGCAGCGAAATACTTCAAGGAAACACCCGTCGCGAACCCGCATCTGATACTGGTGACCGACGGGCTAGATAGTCCCGTCAACTCGGAAGAGCGTGCCGCGGCCCTCAGAGAACTGTGGCAAAGCGGCATCGTAGTCCACGTAATAAGCTGGACCCTGATGGAGAACGCCGGTGCCCGAACCCATGACCGCGTTTGGCGAAAGGGCGAACAAGAACCGAAACGAATGCCCGAGGAGATGCTTGAGCAACTGGCCCTGGCAATACCTGTAAAACGTAACGTCGCAAAGGAACTTTTGAAGAACATTTACTCTCCGAGGCTTTTTTCGATCGTCACGGACGGGCCCTTTATTCACAGCCAGCGTGAGCATAAACGTGCGCTAGGCATCAACCAGATACAACTTTCTGTCCTTGCCGGCCATACCGGCGGCGATTTCCTGCTGCCCGGGTCGCTCACCGAGATCGTCGAGAATGCTGCGGCCGTCTCACGCTCAATAAACCAGCAGTACGTGGCGACCTACTCACCAAAGCGGCCCCTCAAAGATGTGAAAGAGGACGAAATACGTAGCATCGAGATCACTTCCCGCCGCAGCGATGTAGATATTCGCTCTTCTCGAAAACTCGTCGTGTTCGCACCGAAAACCCCATAAAGTACCGCCTTTGATTAGTTCGGCCATAGTTCCTACACTGGAAATCGTGGCGGAAACGGGCACTGAAGATGGTAATAAGCAGACCCTGACCGGAATCGCGGCGGGGTTGAGCCGCTTGCCGGCGGAGAAGCGTCGTGCGGCGCTAGAGGTGAGCGCTGCATTGGCCGGTGTGAGCCTTAAGGCGAGTCGTGAATTCGTTGCGTCGGTTCCGGCGGCGGGTGATATTTTGTCGGCGGAAGATATTCGATTGTGGGGTGAACTTGGGCGGCGGCTGGCGATGGGGAGCGCGGAGGCAGGTTCGAAGTTTTTCGCCGACGGAGTCGAACCGCTTGCAGCTATTCCGGAAGCTGCTCGTCCGCTAGTCTTCCAGATCTGCACGCGACAGTTGGTGCTATCGAGTTCGATCGCACTGGAGACGTATCACGCGATCCCCGATCTTGCGGACGATATTGGCGATGACGAACTGATGACCGACGTGCTAAAACTGGCGCTCGACATCGCGAACCGTTCGGCGAAGCACAGCGCGGAGTTTATTCAGAAGACGCCGCCGGGTGCGGAGGCTCTCGACAAGTTTGGCGAGTCGAAGCGGGAAGTGGCCTCGGCGGCGATCAGGCTGGCGTCGGTGTTTGCGACCCGGACCGGCGGGATGACGGCGGATCTTTGGGCAAATCTCCCGAAGGCGTTGAACGGGCTCGATGCGTCGTCGGCTAAGAAGCTTGCGGATGCGGGTGTCGTGTTTCTCGATCATGGCGGCAGCGTCACGCTGCATTTTATCTCCTCGGGTGCCGAGGTTTTTCGCACCGCGGCATCTGTCTTCGACGAGTGGTGTGAAGTGCTGCAGAAGATCGGCAAGCATGGTAACGCGGTGCTGATCGCATTCCTGCGTGCGACACCGAAATTCTTTTCGCAGATCGCGACGTTCAAACACAGGCAGTCATCCCCTCTGGACAAGATCCGGCGTGTCCTGGAGCTAACGGGAACGATCGCAGATACCGACGCCGAAAGTGCTCTTGCGGCGTTCAGGTCTAGCACGGCCGCACTGCGCTCGGTCACGTTGGAGCAGTTTCAAGAGTGGATCGAGACTGGCTTGCGGGAGATGGCGGACGAGTCGACCAAGGCTCGGCGGAGTTATTTCGCGCTTGAGACTCGGCAGTCGCACGAACATCTGAGCGAGACGCGCACCGGACTTCCGCTCGACAAGATCCAGACCGTGCTGCGGATATACATAGAAGGACTGACCGGTAAGGAAGTCGAGATCGCCCCGCTGACGGCAATCCCGCAGGAATCGCGGATCGGCGATGGGAAGACTATCTATCTGCCTGCGGCGATCGCTGAGTTCGACGACGACGAACGTGATTTTCGTCTATATAAGGTACTCGCAGCTCACGGTGCGGGACAGATCGAGTTTGGGACGTTCGAGAAGGATGGAAAGGCGCTCAGGGCGGCGTTCACTTCGCTTGCGGAACTGTACGAAGCGACCGCGGACGACTTGGCTATGTTCTCGCTATCGGGATATCTGGAGGATGTGAAGAAGGCCCAGCCCTCGCTCTCTGACGAGGAGATGCGGCCGGAGATCAAACGGCGTCAGAAGTCGCTGCCGAAGGGATCGGATTATCGCGAGGTGTTGAAAGTATTTCCCGAACCGCGACTCGCACGCAAGATCTTCGGGACGATGGAGAACGCGCGGATCGATAACCGGCTGCGGCAGACGTACAAAGGACTTCGCAAAGACCTCGACCTGATGCGGCGTTACTTGGCTGAAAAACGGCCGTACATTTTCGATGTTCCGATCCACCAGGTTCCTTTCGAGTTGCTGTTTCAGATCACGATGTGTGGCGGTGCGGCGGATGATTCGCGGCAATTCTACAGCCAGATCGTGTCGGAGATCGAGACCGTGATCGCGTCGTATCTCGCGATGGAGAAAGCGACCGTGGCGGACTCCTTGATGGCGACTAGCAGGGTTTACACGTTGTTCATGAACATTACGCCGGAGCAGATGCAGGAATCGGCGGACCCGGAGCAGCAGAACGAAAAGAACGAATACGTTTACGAAGACACAAATGCGGCCGAAAGTGTGACCGAGGACAAGATCCAGCGCGAGCCGAAACCTAAGCAGCCGGATGATGTGAAAGACCTCTTCAACGCGTGGAACAGCCTCGAAGAAGACGGTGAGCCGGACGATCTGCAGGGGTCGGAGGCTTGGACACAAAACGAGATGCCGGAGCAGGCGCTCGAACCGGGCGATGAGGCGTTCGCGTATGACGAGTGGGACCGCGAGCTGAACGATTACCGCGTCGGCTGGAGCCGCGTGATCGAGAAGAAAGTGAAACAAGGCGACCGCAGTTTTGTCGACCTAACTAGGTCACGTTATCGCGGCGTGATCTCGTCGATTCGCCATCAGTTTCAGTTGATGAAGCCCGAGAATCTGACGCGAGTGAATCGCGAGATCGACGGCGAAGATTACGACCTGAACGCGTTGGTCGAATACGTTGTCGATAAAAAGGCGGACGGGAATCCGTCCGAAAATATCTATACGAAGCGGCTGCGAAAACAGCGCGACGTGGCAGTGTCGCTGCTGCTGGATCAATCGTCATCTACCGCGCGGACGATCACGAGAAATCCGCTGCAGCCATACACATATCCGGGCCGTCGAATAATCGAGATCGAGAAAGAGGGTCTGGTGCTGATGAGCGAAGCGCTCGAGGCGGTTGGCGATGTTTACGCGATCAACGGATTCACAAGCGAAGGTCGGCGAAACGTTAAGTTTTACGTCGTGAAGGACTTTCACGAGAAGTATTCCGACGAAACCGAACGGCGCATTGGCGGTATC
>JBEBGW010000232.1:0-7241 GCA_040081025.1 Pyrinomonadaceae bacterium
GTTTTCCAGTTTTGGAAAAGCGGAAGATAGTTTGGATATTGCTGATCGTAGCTTTGGCGGTGACGCTGGCGGCGGCGGTTTCGCTTGGGAGCGAGCGGTTGGCATTGCTTGATCTGTCGGAGACGCAAGCGGCGATACTGTTTGATATTAGATTGCCGCGGGTATTGCTGGCGGCTTGCGTGGGGGCGAGTTTGGCGGTTGCGGGAGCGTCGCTGCAGGCCTTATTGCGGAATCCGTTGGCGGAACCTTATCTGCTCGGAGTTTCGAACGGAGCGGCATTGGGGACGATGCTTGCGTTCGTGTTCTTTGAAAGTTTTTCGTTTTCGCGGCCGGTGCTGGCGTTTGCGGGTGCGGGCGTGGCAACGTTCACGGTGTATCAGATGGCCCGGTCGCGGGCGGGGATGAACGTCGAGCGGTTGGTGTTGTCGGGCGTGATCGTGACGACGTTCCTGTCGTCGATCATCGTGCTGCTGACGAGCGTTTTGGATGCGGCGAGATTGAGGGGATTTACGTTTTGGCTGCTCGGCGATCTGTCGCAGGCGACCTATGACGGTTTCTATCTGACGCTCGCGGCATCGACGGTCGGTACGATCGTGCTGTCGGCGCAGGCTCGGGCGTTGAACCTGATGATGGTCGGCGAGCGTGATGCGATGGATTTCGGGGTCGAGGTCGGGCGGGTTCGGCTGATCGTTTTCGGGTTGGCGAGCTTGCTTGTCGGGACAGCAGTCGCGGCGAGCGGGTCGGTCGGGTACGTCGGGCTGATCGTACCGCATCTCGTACGGCTTGCGATCGGGAGCGATAACCGACTTGTCGTTCCGATGTCAGCGTTTGCGGGCGCAGTGTTCGTTGTGTTGGCGGACCTGATCGCGCGGACGGCCATCGCCCCGAGGGAGTTGCCGGTCGGTGCGATAACGGCGTTGGTGGGTGCTCCGGTGTTCATTTATCTGTTGAAGCGAAGCTAATGATCGAAGCGCGGGACATCTCGATAAAGTACGGCCCTTGCGATGTTGTTCGCAGGGTGAGTTTCGATCTGCGAGAAGGTGAGATCATCGCTCTACTCGGGCCGAACGGGGCAGGGAAGACGACGCTGATCCGGTCGCTGAACGGGACGGTTCCGGCGTCGAGCGGTGAGGTATTACTTGATGGAGCGCAGCTGAATCAACACTCGCGTCGAGAC
This sequence comes from Pyrinomonadaceae bacterium, assembly GCA_040081025.1. Classification (GTDB taxonomy): domain Bacteria; phylum Acidobacteriota; class Blastocatellia; order Pyrinomonadales; family Pyrinomonadaceae; genus OLB17. The sequence goes on from JBEBGW010000232.1 coordinate 1,178, forward strand.
ATTGCGCGAAAGATCGCAGTCGTGGCGCAGGAGAATGAGACGAAGTTTCCGGTGACGGTGATCGAGTACGTCCTCGCTGGCCGATTTGCGAATGGATCGGCGTTCGGTTGGGAGAGCGAGAACGATATCGCTGTTGCGAGAAATGCTCTCGCGCAGTGTGACCTGGGCGAGTTCGGCGACCGGTTGATGAATGAATTGTCGGGTGGCGAGCGCCAGCGGGTTGTGCTCGCGAGGGCGTTGGCGACAGATGCTCGCGTGTTGTTGCTCGACGAGCCGACGGCGAATCTTGACCTGGAGCATCAGGCGATGATGTTTCGACTCGTTCGCGAACGGTGCCGAGAGTCGAAGGCGTCGGCGATCGTGATCACGCACGATCTGAATCTGGCGGCGGAATTTGCCGATCGTGTGATGCTGCTTCGCGGCGGTGAGGTTTTCGCATTCGGACGGCCGGACGAGGTCTTGACCGAGCCGAATCTGAATGAGGTTTATAACGTGCAAGTGCTGCTGGACGCAAATCCGGTGAGCGGGAAGGTGAGAGTTACGACGGTTTATTAGAAATTAGCCACGAATTTCACGAATTACCCCAAATTTTGTTTCATGATTCGTGAAATTTTGTGTAATTCGTGGCTAATTTGAACCGACAAATGATCCAAGGAACGCCGGTGAGAATCCGGGACTGCCCACGCAACCGTAACAGTCGGGAACTTTGCTCGTTTGTCTTGGCTTAGAACCATCCTGCGTGTGGGCAGGAGAGGACAGTAATGAGAACAGTTTTAATATCAGTTTTATTGTTTGTGTGCGCAGCGCCTGCAATTGCGCAAAGTAATCCGGAGCCTACTCCAACACCATCCCCGCAGCCTATCCGCGAAACGGTAACAGTCTCGGCGGACAAGGCTCAACCCATCGACGAAGTATCGAAAACAGTAAACACAATAACGGGTCAGGAAATGCGGGATCGGGCGGATATCACTCTGGTGGATAGCTTGCGGACGATTCCGGGATTTCGTGTTCAGCAGCTGGGTGGATTTGGGCGGACGGCCTCGATCAAGACTCGCGGGTTGCGTAATCAGGACACATCCATTTTGATCGACGGCGTACGGTTTCGCGATGCGGCGGCGATCAGCGGCGATGCGACGAGTTTTCTTAGCGACATCACGCTGACGAGCGTGTCGAGTGTTGAGGTATTGCGAGGTTCGGGTTCGTCACTTTACGGTACGAACGCGATCGGCGGAACGGTGAATTTCATCACGCCGACCGCGCCGAGCGGCTGGCACGGGCAGGTTTCGGGTGCTTTCGGCGGGATCGGGTTCGGACGGTTTCGCGGGAACACGAGCTACGGAACGGGTGACGGGAAGTTCGGTTTTAATGTCGGTGTTTCGCGGACTGCTTATACGAAAGGAATTGATGGAGCCGACAACGCGTCGAACACAAACTTTCAGCCGAGATTCGATTTTAAGCCGACGGATAAGACCTCGATCGGTGTGAGATTCTTTTTCTCGGATGCTCGTGTTCGGCTCAATGGGAATCCGGATACGACGGCGAATCCTCCGGCGACCAACGCTGCGATCATCAATGCAGAGGAAGGTGTCAATTTCATCGCAGATGCAGATGATCCGGATGCGGTCCAGGAATCGAAGGCGTTGGACGGTGTCGTTACCGTTACGCATCTATTCACACCGAAAGTTTGGCTGAGCGGCTACTATTCGGGTCTTCAAACGAAGCGTCAAAACGACAACGGGTTTTCGACGTCGCACAACGACGGCGAGATTCATACGGCGAACGTCAACGCCAATTTCGCTCCACGTTTTCAGACGATCAAGGCCGGGTACGAGTTCGAGCATGAGAATTATTCGAACGAGAATTTTACGCCGAGCGGACTGGAAGATAACTGGACGCGAGCGTTCCAATCGAGCGATACGCTGTTCGCACAGGATGTGATTTCGCTCGACGGCGGACGGCTGCAAATCGCGGGCGGTGTTCGGGCCCAATGGTTTCATCTGAAACTGCCGGAATTTAGCTTGAACAATACGCTCTTCGCGAACACGACCACGGCCGAGCCGGAGGCAGCGTACACTTTTGACGGAGCAGTTTCATACTACCTTCGCAGCAGCGGGACGAAGTTTCGGGCCCACGTCGGGAACGGATACCGAGTGCCATCGTTGTACGAACGTTTCGGTTCTTACTTCAGCACTTTCTTCGGGCCGGAGTTTGTCGCGTTGGGCGATCCGGGGTTGAAGCCGGAGAAGACGATCGCCTTCGACGCGGGGATCGAACAGGATCTCGCGGCGAATCGAGTTCGACTAGCGGCGACGTACTTCTACACGCATCTTCGCGATGTGATCGGATTCGGCAGTGTTCCGGACGCTCGGTTTTTCGGCTATCTGAACACCAAGGGCGGGATCGCACGTGGTGCCGAGTTCAGCGGTACGTTCAAGCCGACAACTTCGACTGATATCTTTTCGTCATACACATTTACGAATAGCGATCAGAGGACTCCGCAGGTTCCAGGAACGGGCGTGATAGACACACTCGGGATACCGAAGCATCAGTTCACGCTGGTCGCGACCCAGCGGATCAAGCGTTTCTGGGTGAACGCTGATGTGCTGGCGACGAGTGATTATCTTGCTCCGATCTTCAGCAATGCGGTGTTCAGAACCTATCTGTACCGTTTCGTCGGAAATCGTCGGGTGGATCTGACGGCCGGTTATACCTTCCCGATCAGCAAGGACAAGTTCAATCTGCGAGTATTCGGGACGATCGAGAATCTGTTCGATCAGAACTATTTTGAGAACGGGTTTCAGACGGTTCCGAGGAATGGGCGTGTAGGAGTGAGTTTTGGGTTTTAGTCTTCTTCATCCTATTCATCTTGTTCTGTGGTCGGAGAATTTATAACCACAGAACAAGAGGAACTGAACGAATAAGATGAGAGATCGGACCTATGAGAAAACCGAGATCCGAAAAAGACTGACAATTGGAACCGGCGGCGCTAGAATGGTCCCTATCGAGAGGTGCAAGAATATGAAGCAAAGAGCGTTGTTTTTTCTTTGTGTGGTTTTTGGATGTGCAGGATTTGCTGTGGCTCAGGGCAAAACCGTAACGAACGCAGATCTTGAGAAGTTCAAACACAAGCGCGTTCAGGCCGAGCAGGGGCTCAAGGACTATTACGCCAAGCTTGGACTTAGCCAGGAAGACGTTGCGAAACAGGAAGCGGCCGACGCAAAGGCGCGTGAGGAACTGTCGGCTAGGTTACGGGCATCTCGGCTTGAGCAGGAACGGATCGATGTGGAGACTCGGCAGCGCGAGATAGAAGGAGCAGGAACGACCTTTAACGTGGTTGTGCCGAATGACAATTACGGATATCCCGGTTATTTCACGAACACGAACCCGTACTTCGGCCGACGCGGTCGGTGGGTACGCCCGACCCGATACCCCATTGTCTGGCGTGCAGACGGGATGGGTGTCATTTACGAGCCCGGAAGCCGCCCTGCCTCGATCTGGACGCCCCGCATCGAGCAGCGTTACCCTCGAGCCTGGTATCCGGCGAGACGACCGAGATAGTTCTCGGATCAAAACTTTGAATTATTCGGAGCGCGGACTATTATTCGATATAGTTCGCGTTTTTATTTATGAAAGAAGGTTGGGAAGCGGTTATCGGCATGGAGATCCATGCGCAGCTGGCGACGGCGACGAAGATCTTTTGCGGGTGCGCGGTCGAAACGGGCGGTGAGCCGAACTCGAATACGTGTCCGGTGTGTCTCGGGCTGCCGGGAGCGTTGCCGGTGCTGAACCGGAACGTGATCGAGCTTGGTGCGAAGGCTGCGTTGTCGCTGGGGCTTGAGGTTCAGGAAACGTCGATCTTTGCGCGGAAGAATTATTTCTATCCCGATCTTCCGAAAGGCTATCAGATATCGCAATACGACAAGCCGTTTTCCGCGAACGGAACACTGACGATCATGACATCCGAGCGCGATGCGTCGGGGCATGCGACCGAATGGAAGCCGATGGATATTCACATCCAGCGGATGCACCTTGAGGAAGACGCGGGAAAAAACGTTCACGAAGGTCTGCCGGATGTCGACAAATATTCCTACGTCGATCTGAATCGTGCGGGAACGCCGCTCGGCGAGATCGTGACGTCGCCTGATTTCCGAACATCGTGGCAGGCTTACGATTATGTGAATCACGTGAGGCGAGTTCTGCAGTGGGTCGGGGCGAGCGATGCGGATATGGAGAAGGGAAATCTGCGCTGCGAGGCAAACGTATCCGTGCGAAAGGTCGGCGAGACGACGTTCAACAATAAGGTCGAGCTGAAGAATCTGAATTCGGTCCGGTTTATGCAGAAGGCGATCGAATACGAGATCGAACGCCAGATCGCCGCGCACGAGTCAGGTGAGGCGGTGAACCAGGAAACGCGGCTGTGGGACGAGAAGAACAATCAGACCCGCGTGATGCGATCGAAGGAAGACGCACACGATTATCGATATTTTCCCGAACCGGACCTTCAGCCGCTGAAGGTGACCGCCGAGTTCGTCGAAGCTGTGAAGGCTCGGATGCCTGAGTTGCCGGATGTGATGCGCGACCGGTTCGCGGAAACCTATCAGTTGAGCTATGCCGACGCGTCGCAGTTGGTCGGGGAAAAGGCGTTCGCGGAGTACTTCGAGACGGTTGCTCGCATAACGGCAAACCCGAAGCTTGCGGCTAATTGGGTGCTCGGTGAATTCACCCGCGAACTTAATGCAACGGGCAAGTCGGCCTCGGACAGCCTGACGAGCGCGGAAGACCTTGCCGAACTTATCGTTCAAATCGAATCCGGAACGATCAATAATAATCAGGCGAAAGAAGTATTCGCCGAGATGTTCGCGACCGGCAAGCCTGCCGCGAAAGTGATCGAAGAAAAAGGATTCGAGCAGATCTCGGACATCTCCGCTATCGAGAAGATCGTACATGATGTCATCGCTGCAAACGATGCGAATGTCGCTGCATATCGCGGCGGAAACGAGAAGGTATTCGGCTTTTTTGTAGGCCAGGTGATGAAGGCTTCGCAAGGAAAGGCCAACCCGAAAGTCGTAAACGATATCTTACGGGCGAAGCTGTCGGAAAATAGTTAGTAGTTTCTCGATGAGGAGTTTTTGGATATGAGAACGATCAAAGTTCCCACAGCGTTAGTGTTCGTACTCTTTTCTCTTACCGCTGCTTTCTCGCAAACCAATACAAATCCGCCTCCCGGGAGTCCTCTCGATACCCGGCCGGAGTACCAGAGGAATGCAGATGCTGCTCGGGCACGTCAGAACGAGCAGGTTAGAAGGGTTGTCAATCAGCATCGTTCGGTACCGAGCAGTCCACGGAAACTTGAGTCGCCGGAACAAAGAAGGACGGCGGACCTGGAAAAACGAAAGGCCCTCGAAGAGATAAATACCTTGCTCTCCCCTCCGGCGGAATATCGCATAAAACATGCGGAATTTCTTAAAGACAAGAATACCGGGATAGTACGTGTGTTCCCGGATCGCGGGTGCGACAAGGGTGTTGTCGTCAGCGTAGAGAACCTAGAACGTTGCGGTGGAACGGCGCCTATCAGGGGGGCGGGATCTCTATTTTCCTTCCGCCTCAACAAACTGCCATCCTATCTGAGCCTGAAGAACGTTCTTTATTTTATCGGACTCTCGGATATTCATTTTGTTGATGGTAAATTCGTCGTCGGTACCAAGTCGGTACAGGACATAATCTCCGATATCGGACAGGTAGAACTCGCTGATGTAACGCATAAATCTGACAGCGTTAAGTTTTTGAAGTCCTTTAAACCAAGCGATACCGCAGCTAAGGTCGCCCTTCAGAATGAAAATTTAGCGAAAGGTGTAATCGAAAATGGTTTCCTTTATTCCACGTCGACGCCAATAGTCTTAAACCGAACATACGTCCTCCGGTCGATCGCGTTCAGCACTCACGAGTACGGGTCTTTTTGGAACACGGATGTATTAACTGCATTCAAAGTAGTAGGACAGGAAAATGACGGAAGTGTTGTCATTCTGTGGAAAGAAATGAAGGAGTCGAAGGCACCGCTCCTGCG
>JBEBGW010000233.1:0-7215 GCA_040081025.1 Pyrinomonadaceae bacterium
CTTTCCCTCACGCGTAACGCATTTGAAGGCGAACACGATCACTCCATTCTCCCGCGCTGCCGCGGCAATAACGTCGCTGATCTTGGTGAATCCAGCGACTTGCCTTATCTTTGCTCCGTTTGCCTCGAGGAACCAGGCGATGTCGTCGATCCATGCCCCGATCACATGCTTGCCCTTCTCATTCTTAGTAATGCTTTTGAGCGGCCTGCCGAGGGCCTTCGCCGCGTCGCGCACCGTAAGGAAAAGGTTTGTGGGCTGTCGCCCAACGATGCTCATCGCGTTGTTCGCGGCGGTAAAGGTGCATGGGCCGGTGACACCTTTCGTCTTGACTGCCAATCTTAGTCCCTGAAGGTGACGCATCCGCGACAGCATTCCGGCGGCGCGACCCAGCGGGCCTAGCACCGTTAGAAGCCGAAGGGCGTCCTTACCAAATCCCCATCCACCCTCGGCGGCTCCCTGCCCGAGCCGAAGCACGTCGACGAAGCCGGCCGTGAACTGCATACTCGTCGCCCCAACGGTGGCCAACGCTACCGCCCACCATTGCGGGTTGTCTTGCACCCACTCTTCCAGGTCCTTCTCCCTTTTCTTTTGCTTCTCATCCCACCAATCTGCCAGATCCGCTGCTACTACCATGGCTTTTACCTCCTACTCCATCGTTTTTTCGTCCGCTCTCAACTCATTACGCGAGAGCGGACGATCAACGGGCTCAACTAAGGCAATCGACGTTTTTGCTCCAACGACCGATCTAGTATTACGGCTGTTTGATCTTTGCCAGCACGGCGTTCGCGGCGCTTGCGATCTGAGGTGTCAGGACGTCATTACTTTTCTTCTTCATCCCTGCCGCATCAGCAGTGGTTTTCGGAGCACTTGGCTTCGGAGGTAAGATCTGAGGAAAGCCTCGCCGAAATTCGTCGGGCCAAGGAGATCGATCCGCTCTCGCCTGTTATAAACGCCGGAGATGTCTGGGTGCTTTATTACGCTCGACGCCTGCCTGAGATCTACGCTAAGCTCGGCGACAAGGACAACGCTTTCGGGTGGTTGGAAAGATCGGCCGCGGACAGGACGTACAATATGATCTACCTGAAGGTCGCCCCGAACCTCGACCCGCTTAGATCAGATCCCAGATTTCCTGAATTGCTTGGACGAATTGGCCTTTCCTAGATCTAACGCACCTGCGAAATAACGGCACATCCCTGTGAATAAACCTCAAGGTCGAAGGCCCAGGAACCGTCTTGCGGGTCATCCTTAGATGACATTCCGAATTCCGAGGGCCGCTTTTGAGGTTTTATCGCGATAGTATCCGATCCACGGTGTTGGGCACGGTATCGTTGTATAGTCGTCCGCTCCGCTGGCGTTCAGTGTGACTTTAACGGGTTTCGTGAACGAGAAATCGGACGGGAGTTGAGCCACCGCATATATGTCGTTTGCCTCCCAAGAATCGACCGCCCAGATATTATAGGCCCCATCCCGAAGGATGCTGATGAAGTGGTCGCGGGAATAGCCGCCTGGAAGGTCTACTCCGATAACGAGGGGAACTCTTCCCAGGAGCAATGTATCGGCCAGGCTCGGACTGCCGGTAAAATGGTGAAATTCGACATTGGTGCCGAGGTGAGTTCCCGGGCCTTTAACATTCGCCGACGCATCGCCGATCGCGGCGGGAAGCACCTTTGAATTGAAATCCTTCGCACCTCGGAACAATCCCCAAGCCGCGTCCAAGTTAACTCTTCCCCGATTCTTGATCGCCCAGGGGGAACGCATAAAATCGTTCCACTTCTTCGATTGGTCGAAGAGCCCGATCAGCTTTCCGATAAAGAACTTCGATGAACCAAGACAATAGTTTGGGCCCGTCGTTCCCTGGATCTCCCGGAGTGCCTTCAATCTTGTTAGCGTCGAACTCATAATACCTCCTGAGAAATATCGCGAATTGCGTCTTTCGTCCCACTACGCGAAACACGTGGCTCGATCGGCTCGCATAGCGATGCAATCATCCGTTTGGTATCCGACGAGTCCGCCAACAGCTATCCACCCAACACGTAGACGAACACAATGATGCCAAAAGCATTTAGAAGTCCAAAAGTAACCGCGCCTACCCAAACAAACCAGCGCTTCGTGGAGTCGGCATTGTAATGATAGGTCGAAAGCATTTCCGATTCGAGATGTTTATTGTCCTCAACATTAGGCATTCGGATTCGCAGAAACGAATAAGCCCCGTAGAACCCGATGACGAACGGAACCAACACCGCGATCAACCCGGGCGTATCAGTGAGGCTAAACACTTCCGTGAAAAGGTAATACAACCAACCGGCGAAGGCTCCGACGAGGACCCAGACAACGAGGTTGGCCAACGCAAATCGTAGGAAGAATCTACGTCTGATCGATTCGATCCCAAGCGCCTCGGTGACATCGATAAGTGTCGCCGCCGTCTCTTCGTCTTGACGCTCTGACTTTCTCGTGGGTCCAAAGATCATCGCAGCAACTAACTAGCCCTTGAGATCACTACCATCTCGGGCTTCATCGCCTCGATCGAGACGTGGCGGGCGACTTCTTCGGCGACCTTGCGGAATGCCGCTGATTGGGATGAATCGGGGGCCGAAACGACAACCGGAACGCCGCGGTCGCCGCCTTCGCGGACCTCGAACCCGATGGGGACCTGACCGAGGAAGTTGAGGTTGTACTCATCGGCGAGTTTCTGTCCGCCGCCTTCGCCGAAAATGTTATAGCGGTTGCCGGTATCAGGAGCGATGAAGTACGACATGTTCTCGATCACACCCAGGACAGGTACGTTGACCGTTTCGAACATCTTTATCGCGCGCCGAACGTCCGAGAGGGACACTTCCTGCGGCGTCGTCACGACCACAGCGCCTTGCACCGGAACGAGCTGCGCGAGCGAGAGCTGGACGTCGCCCGTTCCCGGCGGCATATCGACGATCAGGTAATCGAGTTCACCCCAATCGACGTCGGTCAGGAATTGCCGAACTACCCCGTGAAGCATCGGCCCGCGGAGGATCATCGGCTTGTCGAATGGGACAAGCACCGCCATCGAGATCATTTTCACGCCGTGTGCCTCGATCGGGATGAGCTTCTGGTTACGAACCTCGGGCTGGTCGTATCCGGTGCCGAGCATCATCGGCACGTTCGGGCCGTATACATCGGCGTCCATGATCCCGACCTTCGCGCCCTGAACGGCCAATGCCACGGCGAGATTCACCGCCACCGTCGACTTCCCTACGCCGCCCTTGCCGCTCGAAACGGCAATGATGTTCTTGACGCCTTCGATCGTGACGTTGTTCGCAAGGCCCCGGCCCTGCGGAACTTCGGCGTCCATCGTGACGTTCACGTTCGTTACGCCCTCAAGCCCGCCGACGATCTCACGAGCTTGCGATTCCATCTCTTCCTTCACCGGGCAAGCCGGCGTCGTCAACACGATGCGAAACGAAACGTCACCACCATCGATGACGAGATCACGAATAAAGTTAAGGCTAACAATGTCTTTACGCAGATCCGGGTCGATGATCTGTTTAAGGGACTCCAATACGACTTCTTCTGTTAACTGATTCATTTTAAGTGGCCTAGCAAAAGTAAATCTTACCAAATCCTATCGCCGGGAGTGTCCCGTGTCCCGTGTCCCACTGTCCCACACACAACAAATTTTCAAATATCTGAGCGTTTTCTGATTTCAGCGGCACACCGCACGAATGAAAATACTGAGTGTTGCGACCATTGTCAATTGTTTTATGCATGCATCTCGGCTTTTAATGTTGCTGGAGGTTGGTCTCCGTGCCGGCTAATCCCTAAAATCGAACTAATGGATATTGAGACATACAACCACATCCGCTCGGGCGGGTCGGGGTTTTACGAACAGAAACGCGGGCTGATCGCCGTGTGGGGAAAAGAGGCCGTGCCGTTTTTGGACGGGATGATCTCGAACGATATGAAGACGCTCGAGGACGGCCAGCAGATGCTCGCCGCGTTCCCGAATGCACAAGGCCGCTTGCTGGCGGTCGTAAGAGTGCTGCGTCAGGGGGAGCGATATCTGATCGAGACCGAAGAGGCTACGCGAGAGAAGGTATTTAATAACCTGTTCCGTTTTACCTACGCGGGTGATTTTTTTGTCGAGGACCTGTCGGACAAGTATCGGTACTTTGAAATCTTCGGCACACAGGCGGAACCGCCCGCGTCAGCGGGTGGCCTGATGTTTACCACCGGACGAAGCAGAACCGTTGTCATCCCGTTGACCGACGAGAGTGACTTTCCGGGAATGAGGATCGACGATGAACTCTACGAAACACTCCGCATCGAATCGGGCATCCCAAAATACGGTGTCGATATGGACGAGACGACGATCGTCCCTGAACTCGGCCTAGACGGCCTGATCTCCTACAACAAAGGCTGCTACATCGGCCAGGAAATAATCGCCCGCATCCACTTCCGCGGCCACGTCGCGAAACGGCTTACGGGTCTGGTCCTGTCAGAACCGCCTGCGTCAGCGGGCGGCCAGCCTGCTGACATGGAGTTGCTCTCAGCCGACAGCAAACCCGCCGGCCGCATCACTTCCCTCACCCACTCGCCCAAACTCAACAAGACCATCGCGCTTGCATACGTGCGGTACGATTATCTTGCTGAGGGTACTGAGTTGATGGCAGGTGAGGTTTCCGCGACCGTTAAAGATCTACCGTTTTTGGAGTAAATGATGAAGGCACGAATATCGGTCGAGTGTTTGGCACTCTTATCAATAAGCCTGTTTGGGGTCCTATCGGTAGGTAGTCAGAGTAGTGCCGATAAAGATGCGAGACTGATCGATTCGTTCGGGCCGGCTCCCAATGGACATATTCGGGGCGTCCTAGATCTCTTCTTGGCTGAACTAGCGAATAATCCGGAAGCGACAGGAATAGCGTATATCCATGGAAGTCCTGCGGAGATAGCCTCGCGAAAACGACTGATACAGAATCATCTCGGCTTTCGAAAGTTCGATCCCTCGCGAGTGAGCTTCGTCGCTGGTCGTGACATTGGCAGTGTTCGCACTGACCTCTGGCTCGTGCCTCGCGGAGCACCTGAACCAGAAATTAAGCCCGAGGCTTGGGTGTTCCGGGAGATAGGGCGAGCTAGGAAGGCGGTCCTCGTTCGATCAATGAACGCTGTAATCAACGAGTCTTTCAGACTTGAGGGCCATCAAACCTACATCATCAACTACGGAACACCTGCTCAAGTCGCTCAGCGCGAACGGTGGATCCGAAATGCTATTACATTCCGCCGTTTTGATTCGTTTCGAATCACCCTAGTCAACGGCGGTCACGGCCCGGTCCGAACCGTAATGTGGCTCGTCCCGCCCGGAGCCGCGAATCCAACCCCTTAGTTTTCTTTTTCTTCTTTTCTTCTTTCGTGGATAAATTCTTTCCCTCCTAGTCAAAGAATCTATCCACGAAAGACACGAAAGAAGAAAGAAGAAAGAAGAAAGAAACGAAGAACAAGAACCATGGGATCAATGAGATTCGACGAATGTAAAGATAGGTAAAGTTGCGCAATTGGGGTCTGGAAATTCCGTTCTACCTATACCGGTGAGAGCCGGCAACTCTCCTCTGAATTACGAATCTATGGGGGGAACTACGATGAAAACATTTATACACAGATCGATCTCGATATTTGGACTTTTGATACTCGCGGTTGCGGGTGCGGCGGCCCAGCGGCAGAGTTTGGCGAACGCCGAGTGGAAGTTGACCGAGGCTTACGGGCAGCGGGCTCGACAGACGAACGCGATGCTGGATTTTACCGACGACCTAACGCGGTTCACCGGCAACGGCGGTTGCAACAGGATCTTCGGACCGGTGACGATCACCGCCGACCGGATGCGATTCGGGCAGATCGGCTCGACGCGGATGATGTGCAAGCTCGCATCGGGAAGCATTCCTGAAACAACCGTGCTCCGCGGCCTGAACGCGACGCGGAAATATGCCGTTGCTCGCGGCCAACTGACCTTGACGGACAATCGCGGCGGCGTCCTGCTGCGGTTCGAGCGGGCCGACCGCGATCCGGGCAACGGCGGCGGAAATGGCTCGGCTCAACGACTCGACGATCAACGCTGGGCGCTCGAACAGATCGGCAATCGTCAGACGTATGTGCCGATCAGAGGCGTCTTCATCAATTTCGACAGCGGAAAACGCTCGGTCGGCGGAAATACCGGCTGCAACGTTTTCGGCGGCACCTACACCGCCAGCCGGAACACGATCTCGATGAAGGAACTCATCTCGACCATGCGAGCCTGCGTCGAAGGCGGCAAGATGCAAACTGAACGAGAACTGCTCGACGGATTGCGTCGTGCCGATACCTTCGAGATCCGCGACAACCGTCTGCGTCTTTATGACAACGGCCGGCTGCTCCTCACCTTCCGCGGCGAGACAAAGTCTAACTGAGCGCAAAGAGCGGGCGTGCTAGTCACGTCCGCTTTTTTCGTTATGGTAATATCCACCTTTTACAATGGATAACAACGACCTCGACCGAGAAAATGCGAAACTCGCATATACGATAATTCAGTCGCTGCTACAGGCGAACGAGAGCCTGAGCGATCTGCTGGTGCTGATGGCTCACGCGCTGGATGAAGATGTCACTAAAGCCCTGACGATGACCGGCGAATGGCAGAAATATCTCGAATCGAAACGAGAGCTTGAGCGGACGAAGGAGCAGATCGAGAAGTTTACTGAGGCGCTTCGAGCAATGGATAGTTTGGACGAAGTGGATAATGGATAGTGGACAATGGATAATTCGGAGAAGGAAAACACCCTGTCGAATAAGTCTTACGCGTTTGCCCGGCGTACGATCAAACTTTATCGCCATCTGGTGGCAGAACAGAAAGAGTATGTTCTATCTAAGCAGATTCTTCGCTGTGGAACCTCCGTCGGTGCAAACATCGCAGAAGCAAATCAGGCCCAATCAAAGCCTGACTTCATTAGCAAACTCTCGATCGCGTTAAAAGAAGCTGTGGAGACTGACTATTGGCTTCGCCTTTTACGGGACGAACAGTTCATCACTACCTCTCAAGCAGAATCGATGATCAGCGATTGCTCCGAACTCATTCGCATCCTTATCGCCTCGATCAAAACTGCGAAACGGGGGGCAAAATAATTGTCCACTATCCACTATCCATTTACGACCTACTGATCATCGGAGCGGGACCGGCGGGGATTGCGGCGGCGTATGAGTCTAAGAAGGCGGGGCTTGAGT
>JBEBGW010000234.1:0-7127 GCA_040081025.1 Pyrinomonadaceae bacterium
GGAGCGGCAACGTCTGGCGATCGAGATTCCGCAGGCGTCATTGGCCACCATTGGTGGCGCAATCGCGACAAATGTCAGTGGGTCGCGCCGTTTCGGCCAGGGGACTTTCCGCGATCACCTGATCGGAATCCGTAACGGCGATGCCGACCCGCTTCGTCCCCGGATCGATCGCGAGTATTCGGCCCGTCCGCGGACAGGCAGAAAGGTCTGCAATATCAAGGGGTTTGATAGTTTCTTTTCGTTGCACTATGTCGGTCGGATAGCCGATAATCTACATGAATCGCAGGAAAACAAATAGCTGCGGTTTGCGTATCATCTTAGCAGTATTTTTTACCGAGGTACCTTAATGTCATTTCGCGGAAAAATGTCGATCCTGGGAGTTTCAGCACTCATTGCCTTGTATGCGGTCGTGGGCGGAATGCTTAGCCCGTGGACGCGTGCACAGCAACCGATCAACGATTCGGGTGCGCAGATGCGGATCTTCGAGTCCGTTTTGCAGCATATCCAGAACGATTATGTGGACGAGCCGAATCTCGAAAAGGTACGTCTCGGAGCCCTTCGCGGACTCGCGGGAGGGCTCGATCCGTACTCGTCTTATCTGACGGCTGAACAGGTAAAGGACTTTAACGCGGCAAAGACATCGAACAAGGTCGGTATTGGAGCTGAGTTTTCGCAGGTTTCGCTCTACCTTTACGTCGTCGCGGTGACGAAGGGTTCGAACGCTGAAAAGGCGGGACTGAAGGCCGGTGACGTGATCGAATATGTCGAAGGCAAAGCGTCGCGAGACATTTCGCTCTACGACGCAAAGCAGTTGATCGCTGGCGACCCGGGAACCGCCGTCAATCTTCGCGTCCTTCGATCAGGCGAAAAGCCGTCGAACATCCGCGTGACTCGCGGTGGCTATAAGACCCCACAGGTTGAAACCAAGGTCGAATCCGGAAAGGTCGGCGTGATCAAGGTCTTCAGCCTCGAAGCGGGCGAAGCGAACGACATCAAAAACGCCGTCCAGACCCTCACGAAGCAAGGCGTACAGAAGATCGTTCTTGACCTTCGCGGCGTGGCTACCGGAACGATCGACGAAGCCGCTGCTGTCGCAAATCTCTTCATCAAGGACGGTGAACTGGCGAAGATCGTCGGCAAAGACAACTCGGTGGCAAAGGTTTTCAACGCCGAGCCGTCGAAAGCGATCTTTGACGGCCAACTCAATGTCGTGATCGACCTCGGCACGGCCGGAGCGGGTGAAGTCGTAGCAGGTGCGATCCTCGACCGCAAACGTGGTGAGGTTGTCGGTGAGCGTTCGTTCGGCGCCGGTGTCGATCAGAAGTTATTTCCGCTTCGCAGCGGCGATGGGCTGCTTCTCACCGTCGCTAAATGGGCATCGCCGTCGGGTACGCCGTTCCTCGGTGAAGATCGTGCGTCGATGGGCGTTAAGCCATCGGTCGAAGTCAAGCGTCCGGATACGCCCGAGCCGCTCGAGGTCGAACAGCTGATCGATCAGCAAGAACAACAGAACCAGAATCCTCAGCCAACTGCCTCTCCGAGTCCGACTGTCGAAAAGCCGAAAGTACAGGTCGAGGACCTACAGTTGAAAAAGGCCATCGAACTTCTCCAGGATAAAGCCCAGTCGGCAAAGTCCGGAGAATAAACTCCGGCGATCCGTTATCGTATGAAGCCGGTTCGTCTTCGAGCCGGCTTTCGATTGTTAGAGCATTTAAAGCCTGCTAGAATCGCCATTAATGCCCACTGCCCCCTTCACTGTGCGCCCGGTTCACGAGTCTGATCTGAACGAATGGTTCAGACTCCGTAAACTGCTATGGGACGAGAACGATGACGGCGATCACAGGTCGGAAATGATGGACATTCTCAGTCATCCTGAATCACAATTAGTATTGGTTGCGGATTCTGGGGCAGGCCGTCTGATCGGGTTTCTAGAAGCTAGCATAAGGCCGTTTGTTGAAGACTGTCATTCCGATCACGTTGGATATCTCGAAGGCTGGTTCGTCGAAGCCGATCATCGGCTATCCGGAGTCGGCCGAGAACTTGTTCGAAACGCGGAGAGCTGGGCTGGGCAGAAAGGATGTACCGAAATGGCCTCAGACGCCGAGGTTGGTAATGAACGGAGCCTCAATGCACATACACGATTAGGTTACGAGGTCACATCAAAACTAGTTCATCTGAGGAAGGAATTGGCTGGGTGAAGATTACCGTCTTTAGGTATTTGGTCTTACTCTCACTGCTGATGGCGGCCGGATCGATCTATGCCCAATCGTCCGACCAGATGTTCCCAACGCCCGTTCGGACATCTGAGATCGCAAGTTCTATCAAGGCCCGGGCTATCGGCGATCCACGTGTCACGACCTACTACTACACATTCGAAGGGGAACAGGGCGACGTGTTCGTCAACGTCCAATCGAAGAATTTCACCGGCGATATTGACGTATACATCGTCCCGAGCCAACAGCCCCTGACGAAGATCGTGATCTATGGCGACCAGCCCGAGGCCGAAACAGGACGGGTGGTTTATCTTCGTAAACCGGAACGTCTGCTGCTGCGGATCCAGGGACGGGCGCCGGGCGATGAGGATGCGAGCGTTCTCATCAAGTTTGCAGGAAGCTTCATTGCGTCGAAACTGGATGATTCGTCAGATCCTGCTGTACCGAAGGTTGAATCGTCCGCTGAAACGAACGTCCGTGTGAATTCGGTCGGTACTATTCTTGAGGTTATTCCAAAGGCCACCCCGACTCCTGCCGCAATCGCGAGTAACTTGGATGAAATCTCGTCAAAGACTGAATCGGTACCCGAGGTGAAGGAGGAAGCTCCGAAAGAGGAAGAGTCGGCCTCAAAGGAATCGCGTACGGTTGAGGTTGTCGTTACTGATCCAATTAAGGTGGAAGAAAAGCGGAAGGAAACGGCTCCGCGCCATACGAACGGCGCTGCGAATCGACGGGTTCGTCGTACCGTGCAGCCAAGACCCGCTATACCGGCAGGTGGCGAGCTACCGGGGGATCGAAAGGAAGGGACGTCCACTCCGGCCGAGGCTCGAAAGTCTGTTCGACGACAACCGCCCGTAGAGAAGAAACCTGAGCCGCCAAAGGTCGATCCAATGGTGGGGATAAATCTGGTGATCTACTTTAAGGATGGCTCGCGGATCGATCGTCCAATGACCGAAGTGATGCGGTTTTCAGTCGAACGGGCGGTGTTAACAGTGATATCGAAGAACGGAACTATCGGCCGCTACAACATGACCGAAGTGAGCCGCGTGTCTATTGAATAGTCGGTGACGGAGCGTCGATATTTTGCCGCAGCCTGCCGACCAGATCGCTCGTCGACCCAGCCTTTTCAAGATCAGCTAAGATCTTGCGAGCACCATCCCGATCGCCCTTTCGCAGCGTTGCGATTCCCAAGTAATAAAGAGACGGAAGATGGTTCGGATCGGCCTTTCTAGCTCTTTGAAATTCCTCAATAGCTCGACCGTAATTCGGTGTCGGTCGCTCGACAAATGTCGTCCCGAGGTCCGTTCGGGCATTCGCATCATTCGGATTGATCTGAAGAGCCTTCGCATAGTAAGCCTCGGCTTCTTCAAACTGTTGTGAGTCAAACAATGCATTTCCGAGCACAACATTTGCTTGAAAGTTCGCCGGGTTAATTACCACTCCGCGTTTGTAATACTCGACTGCTTTCTCGAAGCGGCCGATCTGAGCATACATGTCGCCCGCCTTCATCTGAGCGGCGAAGTTCTGCGGATCGGAGTCCGCGGCCGTGAGTGTCGCTGTGACGTCAGCCTGCATTCCGCTAGCAGGAACGGAAATCGATGTCGAGTTTGTTTCGGCTTTTGAAGAACCGGAAGCCGTAGCAAGGGCCTGATCGCGATTCAACGAGTTGGCCGAGTAGAATCCAACTCCAAGGCCGATCGCTAGGCAGACGACCCCGGTAATGATCTCACGTGACTTCATTGACGTTCCCGTTTGAACCACACGTGACGGCGTTCGGTCCTAGCTCCTTCCTTGACTGTCTGGATGCCATGCGGATTGGTGTAGTAAAGGTCGAACTCGATCTCCGGAGCCTCGACCATCTCCCAGCCTTCGCCGCCAAGCTTGGCGATCGCACGCGAGAATGACGACTGAATCGCTCGTTCTTGCGCGAGCCTGCGAAGCGCAGAGGAGTTCTCAAGCCGCTCGTCCTGCGCAAATTTGCTCAGATTAACCTCGGTGCGGACCTCTTCGTTCTGACATCCGCCAGCCTGCAGGTAGCAGATGTTCGCCGCACTCGTAACAACGCTCGGATTGTCGGGCGGATAGGGAAGATAATTCCCGTTGATCACGGCGTACTCAAACCGAACGAGAGTGTTTCGCTGTGCTTTCGAGGTCGCTGTAGCGTAGTAACCAACGACTCCCCCGATAGCCACGATGATCGCGGCAGCAACCAGGATGGAACGTCTTTGCATGTTTGGCCTCCAAGTCTTGCCTAAGCGTAGCTATGTAGCCCAGGCAGTAAATAACTCACCCCAAGATAGGTAAATATAACGAGGAGAAATCCAACGACCGCGAAATATGCGGAGCTTCGGCCAGTCCAACCTCGGGAGATCCGCGTGTGCAGAAATCCGGCATAGGTCAGCCAGGCAACCAGCGCTCCGGTCTCCTTCGAGTCGAATCCCCATGGTCTTCCCCAGGATTCGTTCGCCCAGATCGCACCGGTGATCAACAGCATCGCCAGTCCAGCGAACGCAAGGCACGCCGTCTTGTACATCAGTCCGTCGAGCGATTCAAGACTCGGCAGTCGCTCTCGAAGCTTGTCGGTTCGAAATGCGAACAGGATCACGAAAAAGGTCGCGGCAAGTGCCGTGAGCAATCCCGCAAGCTCGACCGGATTCGTGTTCAAACTCAAATAGAGCCGCTCGCCGTTCATTTGCACGTACTGCCGACCCATTTGTTCCAATTGGATCGGCGAAAGTGCGGCATATTCGGCGACAGTCAACTGTTGCCGCTCGGCTAAGGCTCGACCGGCGGTCACGTATTGCGACGGATCTGCCGCAAGCTGTGACGTCAACTTCACCGGTACATCGCCGGATCCGCGAATCCCGCCTACGAGTAACGCCACAGCGACTATCTGAGCAACCAGCGAGAGCTTCAACAGAGCGTGACCAACCGATCGAGCAGTCTCATTCTGCTGATAGACGTAAACGAGGAACGAGACGATAACACCCGCGAGCAGAATCGCCGCGATCACTAGAGCTTCACCGACCCATGGAACTTCGAGTCTGAACGGCGCCGAGAACGGCTTGCCGCCCCCATCGTTCGGCAGGAAGATCCCCGACCGATAGACCATCTGCGTCAGCACCGAGAACTTGCTGATCGTCGCGATCACCGCCAAGCCAAACACGCTCGACCAGATCGCCATCGCCTCGACCTTTACCTTGTCTTTCAACAGGTAGATAACAGCGATCGCAAAACAGACCAGCGCAACGCCATAGCTCAGCGACGCGACGCCAACGTGGATCGGACGCCAGTAAGAATCGAGTATGGGCGGAAGATCAATGAATTCGCCGCCGATGAATCGGGCGAGGGTTAAGATGAGTGCGGCGAGCGGAAGCGTAAATGCAGCCAGCACTTGAAAGTTTCGGCGGCGCGCGAGCAATAAGGTCGCGATGCCCGCTCCAAACGCGAACGCGAGACTCAGATCGTAAAGATTCGCGAACGGAATGTATCGGAAGACCCACGGCTGCTCAAGATTGCCGCTCGCCTGCATCTTCGCGATCTCCCAGTCATACGCGCCGACCCAACGCACAAGCCAGCTTGAGAGATTGAAAAATACGCCAAGTACGGCACTCCAAAGCCCGATCTTCCGTGCCATCTCCGATGGAGCGTACAGATTTGTCAGTTGGAAAAGCGCCGCGAAGATATAACACGCAAGCGCGACCATCATCAGAGCTCCATCTGAAATGAAGCGTTGGCCGATCTCGATCCGAAGCACCAACATCACCAGAGCACCTACGATCGCCAAGATCGCGGGAAGGTACGACGTCCACGACGAAGGCCGCACCTCGGCTGCGTAAATCTCTTTAGGTGAATTTCCTTCTGCCATAACCTATTTCTCCAGCTTACCAACCAGTTTCGCAAATCGCTCTTCAAATGCAGCATCATTTCGATTTGTGTCGCCGCCCAATGTAACAGAGTACCCGCCGAACGCGTTAGGTTCGATCAAAGCCCACACACGCCTGTGAGCAAACGCAAATACAAAAACCAACGCTCCCATCAGCCCGATGCCGCCAAAATACCATGCGATGAACGCACCGTTGTAGGGATCGTACTTGATAGACAGTACGTGGGCGAATGGCGATTTCTCGTAATTGGCGAGCCGCCATTTGTAGCCAAGCTTCGGTGCTCCGACAGGAATGTTCTCGGCAATGTTACCCGCGAATGCGAACACGCGTGTTCTCTCGCCCCCTGGCGGCGTGACGCCGAGCACCGCTACCGGATTGTTGTATTCGCCGGAGCGCGTATCCGGCTTTCCTTCCGCTCCGAATACGAAATCCGGCAGAAACTCCTGGTATTCAACGGATGTTCCATCGGCAAGCTTTGCCGATCCGTTGCGGGGGATTGTGACGGTGGTCTGCGATCCGCCGCTCTGCGAGGTCAGCTGCACATCGATATTACGAGCACTGCCCATTGTGATCGCACTCGCTTGAAAGAATCGATATCCGCGATAGCTGAAAGGCTTATTGAGGCTGACGTCAGCTACCGTTTCGCCATACTCGGGGTCCTTTATCTTGATCTGCGTCCGCCAATCGAGCGTGTTCGGCACGTCGATCGAACCTTTGGGGTCAATTAGCTTCTGTTGAATGTCTGTCGTCTCGATCGAGAAGGGAAGTTGGACGTTGAATCGTTCACGCTTGTCCAGATTGAACTGGATCATCTGGATCTGATCGCTTTCGTCGCCAGGAATCATACGCACGTCGGCGTCAAACCCCGTTCGCAAGGCGACAAAATGCCCCAAAAACAGCGTCAGCAGGGAAACGTGGACAATGTAGGCCCCGATCCGGTTGAATTTACCCGACTGGCCGAACACCACTACCTGCTTTCGACGAACAACGTTTGAAAAGTCCTTCCGGCCGTCTTCGTTCAAGCCGT
>JBEBGW010000235.1:0-7095 GCA_040081025.1 Pyrinomonadaceae bacterium
CCGCAAGCCCGCCGGCAGACACAGTCGGAGTAACGCCCGCGTTAGTGTAATTCGTCAATACATGGAACGTGAGCGTCTGAATAAGCGATTCCGCGAACAGATTCCCCATCGGATCGTCTTTCGTCGCCGTTTCGAGCAGTGTGAGGCCAATGTTCTGGATCAGCGGATCTTGTTTTTTATAGAGCTCGACGAATTCTACATTCGGCGAGAATCCGTTCTCGACCGCCGTCTGTGAAACGAAACCGGCGTTAAGGAACATCCCAAGATTGTCGAGCTTTCCCGTCCACTCCGCCGAGATCGGCTGGCCCGCGGGCGTGATGCAAAGATTGTTGCCGCGAGTGCTGTTGACGATCTGGCGCCCGATGGAATTGACCTTTCGAGTCGTAAGAGCGCCGGAAAGAGCCACATTGACCTCATGACAATCGTTCACGTGCTCAAGCATTTTGCCCGCGTGAACGTGGGCGCGATGGACTCGAAGGCCGGGCCACTCAGCCACCTGACGGAAGACATACGGGTCAGCGGTGTTCGATTTCCATTCGATCTGCATATCGGCTATTTGTAACTGCTGCGATGACAAAATGCAAGTAAAAGTTTTGTCAGGACCCTGCGAGCTTCGCCGCATCCGTGGACACCTTCTGAGTGTCGAGATACTGCTGAAACTTCACCGCCTTACCGCCGCTGACCGTCCATATATGAGCCACCTGCGTGCGAAAATCCTCCTCTCCGCCGCGAAACCGGCCGTGGTAATACCCGAGCACGATAACGCGTTCGCCCTCAGCCGCAAACATTTCATCGGGAACGACTTCGAGCCGTTCAAAACCCGCGGCGATCCGATCAAATACGCCTTCGCGGATCTCCGAAATGCCGTGGTACGGGCTCCGATCTGCGAGCGGTGAGCTGTCGGCCGCATTCCATTCGAAGTCTTCGGAAAAGTTCGCCATGACTTCTTCATAGCTGCGTTTTCCGAAAGCGTCGTAGATGCGCTCGATGAGTTCGATATTTGCGTGTGCCATAACTATTTCGAAAGGGCGATTGCCGCGGCTGCTTTCAGCGCCGCGACCATCTGCCGATATGGCCCGGGGCCGTAGCTTATCCGAGCGACTCCGAGTGCTGCCATCTCATTGTTAGATGGCGTGTCGGGCAAGACCATGATGTTCACCGGCAGCGGCGATCGGTCGCACAGTTCGCGGATCATCTCCGGATCGCGAAGGCCGGGAGCAAACAATCCGCTGGCACCGGCCGTCGCATATGCAATCGCTCGTTCAATAACTTCTTCTAGCTGCTCGCGAGTATGTTCGGCCGGGTACGTCTTCAGAAAAACGTCGGTTCGGGCGTTGATGAAAAACGGAATGTCGCTCTCGTTCGCGACTTCGCGGATCGCGGCGATGCGTTGTGATTGCTCCTCGATCGAATACAATCCCTCGCCGCCGACGATCTGATCTTCGAAGTTGACGCCGACCGCTCCAGCATCGAGAACGCGTTTTATGTTCGCCTTCAACGTACCGAGATCAGTTGCATATCCGCCTTCAAAATCGAGCGTCACCGGCACGTCGACCGCCTTGACGATGCGGGCGATGTTGTCGATCGCGAAGTCGAGCGAGACTTCCTCGCCGTCATCGAATCCGTTAGCCGCAGCCACCGAATGACTTCCCGTCGCGATCGCTTTCGCTCCCGCATCCGCGACCGCCTTCGCACTGCCGGCGTCCCAAATGTTGAAAAGAATCACCGGATCGCCTTTGATGTGGAGTCCTTTGAACGATTCTGCTTTCTCTTTTTGTTTGGTCATCATGATAAACGTGAACTACTCTTTGCGTCCTTTGCGGCTTCGTGAAAAAAAGGAAGTTACACGCCAAGACGCAAAGAACGCAAAGAGGTACTACAGCGAGCTAAGCGGTCGCAGCCTTCGTCTCGTGTTTCGCGAGAGCGTCCTTGGCGCAATCGTCGCAGCAGACGAGCAATTGCTTGTCGCCGATCGTTACGAGAACCCCGCCGTCCTTGATCTCCCAATCGCATTCCGGACATTTTTGTGCAGCCATGTAATTTCGACCTCCTGGTTTGAATAATAATGTGGAGTTTCGCCCCACGTCAGCCAGATTATGCTTTCGATGAGCCGTCAGGCTATCAGATTCTTGCTCATTTTCTTGAGGGTCGAAACGGTCGAGCCTTCGCGGATCTCGGACGGTGTTTTTCCGAATTCGCGACGGAAAACATCGGTGAAATGGCTGTGGCTTGAGAATCCGAGATCGAGCGCGATCGAGGTGAGATCGGCACCAGGTTCGGCGATCCGTTCGAGCGATGTTCTCAGCCGAAGCCGCGTGAGGTAACGGTGGACGGGCATTCCGGTTTGCTGCTGAAAGAGGCGTGCGAAATTGAACGGCGAAGCGTTCGCGGCCGCCGAGATATCGGCGAGCGAGATGTTCTCGCCGAGATGCCTTGCAATGTACGCCTTTGCGGTCTCGGTACGTTCAGCGTGGTCTTTCGAAGTTGACCGGCGCTTCTTCGGCTTGGAACCCGAATGGTCATAAGCGGCGACCAGAACATCCGCGACCAACTGCAATCCGGTCACATCAGCCCACAACGCTTCCAACGGCTCCGCGTCCGCAGTTTCCAAGCTACGAACATAATCCCGATGCCTCAGAAACAGATTCGTATCAACGGGACCTGATTCGAACGTGAACGGATCGTCTGGACGCTCATCGATCGACGGATCCAACTCGCGAATGATGTCCGTGAGGATCGACAGAGCTACGACGATCGAAGTTCCACGGTCGCCGCATCCGCTCGGGTGGCTTACGCGATAGACGGCACCTTTAGCGAAGAACGACGCCTGATTCACGTCCGACGTAACCTTCTGCGTTCCGAAATGCCGGGCAAAAGCTCCGTGCCGCATCAGCGTGATGCTGTTCGATTCGGATTCCTCCTCGGGCGACGCTTCGCGGTGATCGTGCCGGCAAACATAATCGCGCACCGCGATCATCGGGCTGTCGTAGAGCGTTCGAAATTGAAGTAGTTCCGCTTCGGCCATCGTCGTATGGACGAATAGTATATGAAATTATCCAACTCTGTAGTCGTATCTAGTAATTGCAGGCAAAAGATCGAAACGCTATAGTTTGGGTGGACTATGAGGTTGTTGCGGACAAAGCATTTAGTATGGACCGTCACGGCAATGTTATCGCTGTTCGTGTCGGCGGTGTCCGCGTGTGCCTGCTCGCATCATGCACCGGCAAAGGTCGAGGCCGAGTCGTGTCACAGTTCGTCTCACGAAGCTCTGGCCACGGAGCAGGCGAATGACGCCCACTTCGAATCGGATTGCAGTTGCTTCGCTCGTACGCCGTTACCCGCGATCGCCTCTAAGAAGGGCGATAAGCGAATCGCTGTCGAAGAGCAGATCGCGGATATAGTCGAACTTCCGCTTACACGCGCGATCGAGTTCGAGGTCGCGGTCGCGTCCGACGTTCCGTTCGAGCCCCCTCATTCCAACTATCAGCAAGCCTTACTTTCCTCTCTGCCATCCCGCGCGCCTCCGCGCCTGTAGATCCTAAGAAAATAGCTAAGTTTACGGGCACGCTACCGTGTCCATGGTTTCTATTTTGAGGCCCGGATCGCTCAATATTGACAGCTCCGGGAATGATCGGATCTAGGAGAGAATCGTGAAGAGATTATTATTGCTATCGTTCGTCGCTCTGGCGGCAAGCGTATCCGCCTTTGCGCACGAGCCATTTACGCTCGTCAGCAGCGAGAAAAAGACACTAAAGGCGGCCGATATCGCGGCCATGGAAAAGGAGCAAACGCTCGGCACCAAAACGGGAACGCAGCTCGCGTTTACGCAGTCCGAGGTGCGCCTCGTGATCGTCACCGGTCCTGAAGACGACATGCTTTCGTACCGGATCCAGGGCATGCGGAATCCGACACTCGTCGTACCGGCCGGCGTGACGATGCGGATCTTGTTCGTTAATGTTGACCACGATATGCGGCACGATGTACGGTTCGCGCATTTGAAACCGCCGTTCGATGTCGCACCGATAATAACGGAAACCGCGGGCAGCGAGAGGCTGGCCGCCGGTAGGTACGACGGAACGCTTCAAGCCGAGGAGATCGTCGTCAAAGCGAATTCTAACGGGCAGTACGTTTATTTCTGCTCGGTCCGCACCCACGCGAAAGGCGGAATGTGGGGGAACATTGCCGTTGGGGTTCAACCCGGCCCGAATGTGAAACCGCCCGAGAAACAAGAGCACGTTCACCAGCCCGGCGAAGAACACGATCACCCGGCAGCACCGGCCGCGACGCCGACACCCTCCGGACACGATCAACACGCCGCCCCAAAAGCCACTCCAACGCCCTCCGGGCACGAAGGCCATGGAACGCCGAAAGCAACACCGACGCCGTCCGGGCACGATGGTCACGCACAACCCGCGCCAAGCCCGACGCCGCATGCTCATGGAGCCGAAACAAAGGCGACGGATCATTCAGCTCACGCAAAAACAATGTCATCGACAGTCGACATCAACGACCCAATGAATCGCGAAGGATCCGGCACGGCGTGGCTTCCGGATTCGTCGCCAATGCATGCGTACTCGAAGATGTACAAGGACAGGGGGATGCTGATGCTGATGGGCACGGCGTTTCTGCGATATACGCAGATCGGCTCGACTCGGGATATATCAGCGTCAGGGAAAGGCGGACGGGCGCGTGTGGACGCGCCGAATATGTTCATGGCGATGTATTCGCGGCCGCTGTCGAACCGTTCGCAGCTTGGATTGCGCGTTATGGCGAGTCTCGATCCGATCACGCAGCGAGGTTACGGATATCCCCTTCTGTACCAATCGGGCGAGCTATACCGAGGCGAGCCGATCCACGACCGGCAGCATCCGCACGACTTTATCTCGGAGCTTGCGGCGAGCTATTCGTATAAGACCACCGAGAATCAATCCTTCTTCATTTACGGGGGGATCGCGGGCGAACCTGCACTTGGTCCGCCGATGTTCCTGCACCGCGCGTCAGGCATGAATAACCCGGACGCGCCGATCTCGCATCATTGGCAGGACGCGTCGCACATCACCTGGGGCGTGATCACCGGTGGATACAACTTCGGCAAGTTTAAGTTAGAAGGAAGCGTCTTCAACGGCACCGAGCCCGACGAGGATCGCTGGGCGTTCGACAAGCCGAAGCTAGATTCATTCAGCGGAAGGTTTTCGTTCAACCCGACCAAAGATCTCTCGTTCCAGATCTCGCACGGTTATCTGAAAAAGCCGGAGCGTGCCGAGCCGGATCTCGACCACATGCACCGTACGACGGCGTCGGCGATGTACAACAAAGCCTTCAGCGAAACCAAGAATTGGGCGAGCACATTCGTTTGGGGACAGAATCACAAGGAAGGCCACGCGACTAACTCGTTCCTATTCGAGAGCGATTACACATTCGGCAAGAACTCTTTCTTTGGCCGCTTCGAGCAAGTCCAGAAGGACGGCCACGAACTTGCCCTTCCCGACACGGATCCGATCCACGAAGACACTTTCTTGCTCGGTGCTTACTCGATCGGCTACGTCCGCGACATCATCAAAGACAAGGGAATCGACGTCGGCCTCGGCGGAATGGCGACGTTCAACTCAAACCCCGCCGCGCTTATTCAGTATTACGGCGGGACCAAGCACAGCGGGTTCCAGTTCTTCCTTCGCTTCCGTCCGTCGAAGCATTAATGCAGAAGCCTGACCGTTAGGGAGGGCTCAACATTCAAGTTGATAGTTAAGTCCTTGCTAACGCGCGGGCCTCTCATCCGGAATTGGCGGGTCGGAAAAGCGAGGTTTGGGCACACCGGTCTTCCAACCGAACCTCGCCTTTCCGCCCTGGCGGTCAACTGACCGCAAAACTGACGTTCACGACGGCGGTAACATCCTTCTCGATCGACGACGTATCGTTCACTCCGTAGTCCGACACCTCCGTCGATTCGGGAGCGGTGATCTGCATCACGCCCATTTTCGCCGAGCGGATGGAGCCGATGCTGCTGCCCGTGCTCTCGGCTATCCGATCCGCCCGGGCCTTGGCGTCCTTCGCCGCTTCGCCGAGCATCTCGATCTTCAGGTCGCCGAGCTTGGTGTAGTAAAACTGTGGTGCGTTCGATTCAAGTAGGATTCCCTGGTTTATCAGCTCGGTCGCTTCACGCGAGATCTGCGCGATCCGGTCCACGTCGGTCGAAGTAACGCTGACCGATTGCTTCAGCGAGTAGCCGGTGATCTCGTTGGTCGAACGACCGTTTTCGTCTGTCCTGGTCAGCGTGGTCGTTGAGATCGACGACACGGTGATCTGATCCTCGGGCACACCCTTATCGATCAGATACTTCTTTATCCGCGGAACGTAGTCCGAAAGCAGTTTATACGCATCGCCAACCTGCACCGCCTGGGTCGCGAAACCGGCGTTCCACACCACAAGGTCCGACTTGATCCGTTTCTTTGCGGAGCCCGTAACTGTGATCGCCTCCTCACTTTTCTTCGAACCCGTATATGCCCAACTTAAGATCAGCGACGACACGATCAGCCCGATCGCAAGTGCCGATCCGCCTTTGAAAAATTCGTTCACTTTATCAATGCTCATTTCTTCATCCCTCCTCAGGGTGAAGCGATAATAGGGCATCCCAAGCTGATAAATAACGTATCCGCACACAGCCTGATGCTGTGGGAATCCACAGTAGCTGTTGTTTGCAATCGGCCATTCGGAAAGATACGATTGAGGTCAATCAGAGGTGCTGAATTATGAAATTTCCAGGCGGATTCGACATGCAGTCGATGATGAAGCAGGCCCAGCAGATGCAGGAGCAGATGGGCAAAGAAATGAAGCAGACGATCGTCGACGCATCCGCGGGCGGCGGTGCCGTTTCCGTAAAGATGCGTGGTGATTTTGAGGTCGTCGAACTCACGATCTCGCCGGATCTTGTCAAAGACGGCGACGTCGAGATGATCCAGGACCTCACCGTTGCGGCCCTCAACGAAGCTCACCGCAAGGTCGAAGAATCGCTCAAAGGCAAACTCGGCGGAATGCTCCCGCCCGGGCTTATGTAATTGGAACGCCGGCATCCTGCCGGCGACCTACACGGCGGCAGGA
>JBEBGW010000236.1:0-7087 GCA_040081025.1 Pyrinomonadaceae bacterium
GTGCTCAGGTTTCTTTATCTTGAACTCTTTCCAATTCCCTGTGGCTTTCTTGATATTGTCCGATTGTTCTTTTTCCCAGATCTCTTTTACCTCCGGGCTGTAATTTAGGAATAGTTTTCCCTCGACGATCTTCCACGCATGGGGGTCTGCGTCGGCGGTGTAGCCCTTCGAGACCGCATAAGAGCAATACCCGCCATACTGGGGTGCGTAGGATTCGGGGTTCTGCCTAAATTTTTCCAGGTTTTCCGCATTGGCAAAGAGCCACTTGGCTCCGTTCCACGCATATTCGTAAGTCCTGTTGCCCTCCACCGCAGTATCGACCGCAAAGTAGGCGACGGCATCAAAGCCTTGGAGTGCGATTCCGTCGGGGTTTGTATTAACAGATGCGAAGTCGCTCGCCTTTGAACATGCGGCAATCCCGACGACAATTCCTATGAACAATGCCAAAAACACAAAGCTTCGATTAGACAATTTCATATCTGATTAGTAGGTAGTTTCATTACCGTTCTGTCAGCCGAACCGCGTGGCCATCAGGGTCGCGGAACATCGACGCCCTTTTATAGCCGAGTGTCGGCTTCTCAAATAAGACAGCCCCACTCGAGATCAGATCGGGTTTGAAGGTGATGAGAAATTGGGCGATACCTTTGGATGCGAACGTCGTCTCCCAATGCCATAGATCGCTACTTTTCGTGTCTCTCGGAAACGGACGACCGTCTGTCGGTGCAAGGTATTCGAGAAACTCAACAGCGATGCCAGCGTCACGTGTTTGAAGCCCCGTGATATGAAGTCGAGCACCGAAGACATTATTCAAATGTTCTTGTTCGTTCCCGTAGTTCTCGCTCGTGCCGGCGACCTTGAGACCAAGCAAGTCACCATAGAATTTCAGGCTCTGATCGGTATCACCGACAACGATCGCGGTGTGGTCGATTCCCAGAAAGAGCTTTCCGCCCGCGCCAAGTTCGTGCCATTTCTTCGCGCCTTTGTCTGGTGGAAATGAAAGGATCTCCAGAACGTGGTTGTCAAAGTCCTTAAAATAGAATGCTCGTATTCCCGCCGCCGCCGTGATGTATGACGGAAGAGTCTGAGGGCCGGTTGACGCGTGTCGTACTTTGTTGGCACGCAAATGTGCGTATGCCTTGTCCATATCGGACACAATTATTGCGATATGCTGGAACCACCGGTCGTGGCTCCGGGAATCGACCGGGATCGACCTGCCCTGAGGTGTGAAGTATTCAGTCAGTTCTAGCACTTCGTTTCCGAGTTTTAGTCGGACAATGCGAACGCGTGCACCAAAAACGCCGGAAAGATGTTCTAACTCTGTTCCGAAGGTTTCGACATCCGACACCTTTTCGAAGGGCAAAACCCTTGTGTAGAAATCGAGGGCCTTGTCCATGTCCGAAACCGTGAATCCGACCGTTTCAACTCGTGTCGCAATCTGACCCTGTGCGTTGGCAATAAAGGCAAGGAATACTAGTATGCCCAGGATCAGCCAACCAAACGGGAACGCTTCTGGATGTTGAATTCGTGTGTTTCTCATTAGTTGACCCTCGTTAAAATATGCCGTCCGACTCTTAGGGCGTTGGCCATTATAGTTAGCGCTGGGTTTACGGCGGAACTTGAGGGAAAGAAACTGCCATCAACGACATAGAGATTATCCAGATCATGAGCTTTGCAGTTACGATCAAGGACAGAAGATCTAGGATCGTCGCCGAAGCGAAGCGTTCCATTTTGGTGTGCGACACCCGCGAGCGGTATCTGTTCCGCTAAATAAAGGTTACGAGCGAACAATCCTTGATGGCATTCGCCGCCGTGAATGTCGCACTTACGTTGGTTGTTCATCAACTCCTTCAATTTGCCTTGTAGTCGCTTGTGCGATTCGAGATTGTTCGGTTTATAGTCGAGGACAATGTCGCCGTCCTTGTTTAGCTTCACCCTGTTCTCAGGACGCGGCAGATCTTCCGTGGTCAACCAGAAATCGAGCGAGTGCTTTGCCATTTGGTCCAACGCAAAGCCCGGTGCGATCGCTGGAGCCCCGGCCGAAAGCGTCACTCCATCGAGTTTGCCGACGAACGAAATGTGGCCCATCGGGTACGGAAAATCCTCGGATCCGAAATAGAAGTCATTGATGCCAAGTGTCTTCTGGAAAACGGTCGGATTCGGGCATTTCGAAACTGCAAGCAAAACGGAATTGACATGACCCATGTAATTGCGGCCAACCTGGTCAGAGCTGTTGGCAAGGCCGTTCGGGTGCTGGCTATTTGCCGACCGCAGCAGCAACGCCGCTGAATTTATGGCTCCCGCAGAAACAACTACTAAGTCTGACGAGTATCTTTCGACCTCACCCTCGCGTTCGACAACGACCGCCGAGATCCGTTTCCCGGAAGGATCTGTCTCAAGTTTGGTAACGAGTGAATTCACTAGAAGCGTCACGTTCGGAAAATTTAATGCAGGCTCGATGCCGCACGTATGCGAGTCAGATTTCGCATTCAATAAACACGGGAACCCGTCGCAGGTCGCGCAACGAACGCACGCACTGGTGCGGTCATTTTCCTTCAGCTGAATCCCAAGCGGAACATGAAAGGGCTTAACGCCCATTGCCGCAAAGTCTTCGGCGAGATGCTCGATCCTTGCCTCGTGGCTAACTGCCGGGAAAGGAAAGTCGGCACTTCGCCACGGCTCTGTCGGGTCCTCGCCCTGTTTGCCGTGCACAAAATAAAGCTGCTCCGCCTGTGTGTAAAAGGGCTCAAGCTCGTCGTACGTGATCGGCCAAGCGGGCGATATTCCGTCATAGTGCCTCAACTCACCAAAATCTTCTTTACGCATCCGGAAAAGCGCCGAACCATAGAACTTCGTATTGCCGCCGACGTTGTAGTTGGTGTGCGGATGAAGAGCTTTGCCGTCGCGGTCGTACCAAACTTCTTTTGTGTTGTATTTCCCTTCGACGTTCACGGCACGCGAGTTCCAGTTGTCAGGCTCTCGCCTAACGAAGTCGCCGCGTTCCAAGATCAATATCTTCTTTCCAGAAGGTGCCAGCTTTCGCGCGAGTGTTCCGCCACCTGCACCGGTGCCGATGATTATCACGTCGTAGTGTCCGTTGGTCATAAAACTTAATTCTCCATTCCAAAATTACAGTTAAAAATGCAGCGAACCCGCCCAAAATGGTTTAGCTTCGCGCATAGCACGTACTTAATTCCCCGAACGCGTACAAAAAATTCCGCGGCAGTTAACATGGCGATGGGAGGAGCAAGAAGATAGATCCACATAGCTGTCCAATTACCGGCGACAATAGCCGAAGCAAGGGTTCTTGCGGGGTTCATACTCATTCCTGAGATCGGCGATTCGACAGCGATGAAAAGTGCCACAAGTGTGCCTGCGAAATACGGTGTATAACGTGACAACTGCGGCGAGTTGCTGGTAAAAAGGATCGTTGTCATCATTAAGAACGAGATAACGACCTCCGCCGCGAATGCCGCTCTCACCCCGTAACCGCCTGGAACAGTGATGACAAAGTTCACCGAACTATCTGCCAGTAGATCTCCGAGAAAAAAGGATGCGATCAGCACGCCGGCAATTCCGCCGATGGTCTGAAAAAGAACGTAGAAACATGCGTCTTCCCGGTTAATCTTTCCAAGGCGAAAGAATGTAATCGTGACCGCCGGATTAAAATGGGCCCCAGATCGTTTTCCCCAGGGCGAACAAACAATTCCTATTGCTGTCAGCCCCATCGCGAGCCCCATCAAAACAGTGCGAACGCCACTGTCAATCGCGGCAACGGGAGAACCCGGATGAAAAAGGGCAACGCCGAAACCACATGCCGAAACCATGAACATACCGAGACACCATGCTTCGATTAGGTACTCCGGCCAGTGATTTTTCAGTGCATCCAACATCTCTTTCCTGTTGAAGAAATCGTTTACTATTTGAGTTTTATTCCAGATGGTCAAGCGATCGAGAGGATCGAATTAAATCCGCCGAGCCCGTCATCCTCTTTTAAGCCATGGCTCGGGTCCTCAGTCCACCGCAGTCCGTCGATCAGAAATTTATATCGATAGGAGCCAGCGGGACGGCAAGGTATCGCGGTGTGCCAAAGCCCGTCGCCGTTGCGGGCGAACGGCATTGATTCACGGTGCCAGCCATTGAAATCACCGCATAATGTGACCTTTTGAGCCGCGTCATCATGAAAGCAGAAGATGATCCGGTTTCGCTCGATCCGAGGCGGGAAGTAATTGCGACGGTCAAAGGAGTGTTCTTCTTTCGAGGCTAGTTCAACAGCGGATCGCGCATTGAGGATCCCAAATCCCTGCCGAATCGTTGGATGGCCGCCCAAACGGCGCGCGGTCGTGATCAAAATATCCTTCACCATCACAGGTGTCAGTCTGGGATTTGCCTGAAGCATCAAAGCAGCGACCGAAGCAGTTATGGGTGCAGCGAAGGAAGTTCCATCGACGTGCTGGTAGTGCGTGGCAACCACCTTTCGATTTTTAAGTTCACCTTCTATCTGTCTCCTCGCAGCCTCGCTTGGAAGTACGAGGATTGCCGAGTCCAAGCCCGCATCTGTCCAGAATCGTTCGAGCTTCTTACGAAACGAATACTCGGGGGTTGTTAACAATATCGAAAGCGTTTCGGCAACACGGTGATCATCCGTTCGGGGCAAGATTGGAGCTGCAATATACATCGCAGGTGCGATGATCTCAGGCTTAACATGGCCGTCGGCGGTTGCTCCGAAACTCGAGTGATAAAGACCAAATTCCGACATTTCAAACTGGTTTTGATCGGTGTAGCCGCCCACCGTGATCGCCGAAGGAGAACTTGCGGGAGGGATCGAACGTGCCGAATCAGAATTACCGGCGGCTACGGTCACGACCACACCTGAGTCGACAAGTTCCTCCACAAGTTGGTTGACGCTGCTTTCTGCAAGTCCATTGTCGGAATCTCCGCCTAGCGAGATATTCAATATCCGGATGCCGTATCGCGCGCGATTCTCAATCACCCAGCGAAGGCCCTGCTCTATCGAAGCATCATCTATATGTCCGCGATTTGAAACCTTTATTAGAACAAGTTGAGATTCGTGAGCTAAACCGTGATATATCCCATCGCAGAGCCGGCCGTCCCCGGCACACGAAACCACAGTTTGCGTGCCATGCCAATGGTGGCCAAGCGGCTCAACGATCTCTGTTAACGAACTTTCTTCTCCATGAATGTCGTGAAAGGCTGTTACGCGATCGACAACATCCGGATGGGGATAAAATCCGGAGTCGAGAAATGCGATGGTTACGCCGCGGCCCGTAAAGGTTGGATCTGCATTCAGTTTCTCCGACGTTGGAATAACCGCATGCCGGTGTTGGGAATGAAGGTGATCGTGATCGTCTGATTTCGAAGTTAATAGCATAGAGTTACCCGCGTCGAGATAACGCGTCCTATCGCTTATTCACTTCGATATGGGGATTATTCCAGGAATCTATGAGGCGGGTTTTGCTGAATTTAACGGAATATTCCGAATCAAGAGCGCGATTGTATTTTGAGCACCGAAGTGTGCCTTGAAATGCGATCATGAAAACTAAAACTAAGGTAATTATTCTCGGCAGCGGTTTCGGCGGCCTCTACACGGCTCTCAACCTCGACAAAACAATTGCTCGCGACGGTGACATCGAGATCACGCTGATCAATCGCGAAAACTTTTTCCTTTTTACGCCGATGCTTCATGAAGTAGCCGCAAGCGATCTGGACATCACCCACATCGTAAGTCCGGTCAGAAAGCTACTGAAACGAGTAAAAATCTTCAACGGCAGCGTCGAGAGCATCGATCTCGATTCGAAGGTCGTTCACGTCTCTCACGGCAAGGAACATCATCATCACGAGTTGGATTACGACCATCTGGTACTTTCACTTGGATCTATAACAAATTTTTACGGTAATAAAGGACTTGAGGACAACGCCTTGACGATGAAGTCGCTAGGTGATGCGATCTACCTTAGAAACCACATGATCTCAAATCTGGAGGAGGCAGATTTCGAATGCTGCCCAAAGATTAGGGAGCCGTTGATCAATTACGTCGTTGCGGGCGGTGGTTTCGCGGGTGTTGAAACGATCGCCGGGATAAACGATTTCCTTCGAGAGGCCTTGAAATTCTATCCGAACCTCACCGAAGACATGTTGCGTATTGTCCTCGTGCATGCGGGCGACACGATCCTTCCTGAACTTAGCGAAAAGCTCGGAAAATATTCGCAACAGAAACTAGCGGCCCGCGATGTGGAAATACACTTGAACACGAAAGTCTCCGAAGTTGGTGGCAACTTAGTGACACTCAGCGATGGTACTGAGATCGTGACGAACACCTTGATCTGGACGGCCGGTACGGCGCCAAATCCTCTGCTCGAAGCTCTTCCATGCGATAAGGATCGCGGCAAAATATGTGCGAACGAGTATTTGCAGGTTACCGGATACGAAGGCGTTTGGGCGGTTGGCGATAGCGCGGCGATCGTTGATCCAAAGACTGGCCGCCTGTATCCTCCGACCGCTCAGCACGCGATCCGGCAGGGCAAGGTGCTTGCACACAATATCCGGGTGTCGATCCGCGGCGGAAAAATGAAGCCTTTCGTATTTGAAACAATTGGCCAGCTCGCCGCCCTGGGCCGCAGGACAGGTGTTGCTCAAATTCTTGGGATCAACTTCTCCGGCTTTGTTGCATGGTGGTTGTGGAGAACTATCTACCTGATGAAGTTGCCGCGTTTTGAAAAGAAGCTGCGCGTTGCTCTCGATTGGACCCTCGACTTAATATTCGCAAAAGATCCGGTGCAGTTTCTCACGCTTCGCGCTCCGACCGTTTCGAATGAGGAAGTTCCGGTTTCCGTGCGTACCTATACCGCCACCGCTAGATAGAACCTGGATCGAACACAAAGGAATAGGATGAAACCAACGCGTTTCATCCTATTTTTATTGCCTCAAAAAAACTTGTAAGGATTTCCCGGCTCGAACGACCAATGGTTGTGAGCAGCAATTGCTCAATAAACTATGAAGAAATTTATTCAAACCTTACGTAATATCTTTACGATTGATGAACTGCGAACCCGCATTGTCAATACGTTGC
>JBEBGW010000237.1:0-7086 GCA_040081025.1 Pyrinomonadaceae bacterium
AGCGTAAAGGGTGATATCTTGGCCATGATAATTCCTAGTTATCCAGACTAGACCCAAAACCATACCGAATCCGGTCGACGTCTGCGCCACCGTCGTAAGTTACTCAGCCGATTAGCTCGTCGTGGTTTCGTAATAGTGCTCCGAAACCAGCCCTTGACGAAATCTGCAGGCTTGCTATGATTACCGGCTGGACTTTGTGCGGCCTCCTCCGCCTGATCGCTTCCACGCACTATGGAACTTTGTTCTGTTGTGCCAGATCTGATCAGGAGGAGGGAATTTTATGGTTTCACGCAAGCGCTTCTTACTAAGTAAAAGACCGGCTTCGCTCCGGCAGTTGGACGGTGTCGACGTTGTCGAGGGATACATTGCCCGCGGCGACGTTTCGCATTTAGTCCGAAGGGAAGGAACAACATATTTCTTGGTTGAGAATGAAGTTGGCGAATCCGGGCTCGTAGATGAGCGACGACTTGAGATATCGCAATCAATTTTCGGGATGCTGTGGAGAGCGACAAAAGGACAGAGGTCTTCGTTTCGAGCGTTCGAATATACGGAATCGAGCGGTTTGACCTGGACGATAGAGGAGTATCATGGCCGCGAAGAGAGGATATTGGCCTTCCCGCGATCCACGGCGAGGGCCTTTAGGATCAATTTGTCCGAGTTGAAGGAGCTGGTAATTAGGGAGGAATAATAGCGAAAAGACTCAGTGTTTAGTTGGATCAGAGCAGCAGGAACTTACCTGCTGCTTTTTTTGACCTTCGTTTCCGGCTTTCGGGGCGTTTGGTAATAGGAGTGACATCTACTATGGGCTCTGGAACCGATAAGGAAGAGTATCGCGATCTTATTAAATACGTCGAGGGAAACCTTGCCGGGTATGCGATCAAGAGTGAGGACTGTACCACGTTTATCGACGGGACCGATTCTGTGCAGGTTTACAGCGACATGTGGGCCTCGGATAACGATCGGTACAAGATCAACAATCGGACTCCCATTCAACACCAGCGTGACCGAATCCTTTACTCCCACGGTGTAAGGAAACAGGCGGAAAGATACCATGTGCTCTACCAAGGGGGCCATCGGGTGCTGCGAAATTACATCACTCACACGATGAGGATGATGCAGGTAACGAAGAGCATCTGTCGCGGCCTGAGATTGAACCAGGATTTTGCCGAGGCGATCGCGCTTGGATCGAAGTTGGGAGCTTTGCCTTTCATTCACGCCTCAAAGGGGGCAGTTTCAGAATGGATGAAAAGGAAGATCATCAAGGAGGATGGCAAGCGTTTAGATTACGACACGACCTCACATACCGGGAGCCTGAAATATTCCAACCCGAACCATTTGCCCGAACACCCTCAATGGATTCGCGACATCAAGAGCAAGAGTCTCAGGGAATCGGTTGAGGCTAACATCCCGTTCGCGGTCGGTAAGCAGGTCGATGAACCATACGAGAGTGGGAAGCAAGGTTACTGGCTGCTCACTACCAATCCGTATACCAAGCAGTCGCTACCCAGCTCCTTTTCAAGGGAGATGATGTTCGGAATTTGGCGCCACTCGCTGAACACGCCGGTTGGGAAGGATTCTTTCCGGCACCATCAAAGAGTTGATGAATCGAAGCTGCATACGATCGAGTGGAACAACGTCTCCTTTGAATCAATAGTGGTGCAATATGCGGATGACATAACGTGGGTGATCGAGAATTTGAACGACGCACATTTTGCGAGCCCGTCAGAACACGGAATATTCAAGGAGCTGTTGTCCCAGTCCAATTTCGAGATCCCGATGCTTTCAAACGGCCTCTCGAGGAACGACGCGGGAGTTCTCTATACCTATTTCATAAACGATTTCATTCAGCACTCATCAAAACTGCTTCAAAAACAGGATGAAGAATTCAAGTGGAGATTGCGGGGGGGCGAGGAGGATATGGCTGTGGGCCTCTCAGGGGAAGCAACGAATGCGTTGACGGAGATCAAGAGTTTCCTTTTCTCGAATGTCTTTGTCGAGCAGAAACTTGAGTATCGAACGAAGATGCTCGCAACTATCTCGGATCTGTGTGTCGACCTGATCTATGAGAATGATGAATATCTGCGTCACTATATCGACAACAAAGCAACGCGTGAAGGATGGAAGCAGATGAGGGTAAGGGCTCTCGAGCTGCTAAACGATCCAGTCCACCGTATTCAAGTGGCCGTAAATATCTTCTCTGAGCTTAGCGATCAGGAAATATTTTCGTTTATAGGCATGGAGTCCATCTAGATTCAATAAAGAGGCGTACCTATGAGGATGAAACCGGTTGTCACAAAGCTTTTGGGTTCTGTTGTTGGACAGGCTGAGCAGTTTCCTGCTACTTATGCATCGCTCCCCGATGAAACCAAGTACCTGTGCATGGTCGATCTTGTCGGAAGTTCCAACCATAGGATCTTGAATGGTGCGAAGCTTGGATATGTCCGCGGCGAAACTTTCTTCGCTCTGATCAGGGAGGTGATCTCCAGATGCCCGAGTGTCCGCTTGATCAAGGAGATGGGAGATGCCGTCCTGCTAACTGCCGACGGGCTTCGGCCGCTGCTCGAAACGGTAATAATCGTGACTCAGGTCGCTCACCTGTTGCGGGTAACCCATCCCAATGAACCATTCCCGTTCGGGGTGAGGGCCGGTCTCGGGGCGGGCGTGATCAAGAAGATCATTCGTCCGCACGAAGATTTCCTCGGAACGCCCATCGATGAGCTGGCCCGAATCATGAACGTGCGCTCGGAAACATCCAACATACTGATCGACGACGACGCGTATCGTAATAACATTTCTTGGTGGAAGGAATACGATGAGTTTCTTTCGGTCTCCGATGTGATCAAACTCCCGGTGACGAACTCAAAAGGAATGACGAAGAATATCTACTATCGCGAACTGGTAGTGAGTGAAGCCGAATTCCAAGACTTCAACGAGAATTTCATCGACTGGCGCGAGGAGAAGCGAAACATCCAAGCGGATGTTTGACTCCAAATACTTACGCTTGCCTTGGCCGGTCCCCTCATGAGTTTCTGATGTGAGCCAGGCAAGTGACGACTGTCCGTAAGATAAAACCCGCCGTTATCTAACGAGCAGGAATCCAAAGCTCTGCCGATCTCAACTCATTTTACCGATTAAACTTTTGCTGGATCACCGCAATGACAGTCCCGGCGAGAGCTCCCATGACAGCGACGAAAACCATGTGAGCGACAAGAGGGGCGAAGGATTTATGGATGTTCATGAACGCTTCGTATTCGATGTCCATTCCGAGGGCGATCGCGAACATCAGCACGGCCCCGAGAATTGCTCCGCCCATCGGACTGATCTCGCGGTTGGAATATTCCATGACGAATGAGATGATCCACGCCCAAACCAGATTGAAAAGAAATATCAGAAGCACATTCGGTGGGTCCTTGATCAGTCCCGGGTACTGATTGGAATTCGCCATGAAGAAGTCGGCGAACAGGAATCCGAAAAACAAGTAACCGGTCAGGAACATAATTATCCCACCGGCCAGTGCGCCCAAGAGAGTACCCAGCTTCATAAACGGCTCCCAGAAAGTTGAATGTCCCTAAAACCCTTGTTATCAGGGATGATGAACCGCCTTCAATATATGCCGAATTCGCAAATTGTCAATTGTGGATACGTGTGTGCCTTCCAAAGACGCCATCTCTGTAGTTCCGGTCAGAATACTGATCCGTAAAAAATGCCTGTTCATCTTCGAACAGGCATTTTTTACAAATTGTGTTAAATCTATGGAGCCTTTCTTTCAAACACTCCTTTGAAAACCAAACCCAGGCTGAACTTGTGATCTACAAGCTTGAAGGTTGGCGGCAAGCTTCCATACTCGTAGCTCAGGCTGAAACCAAAGTTCTTCGCGAAGTCATACGTTAAGGTGGACTTGATCCAATCTCGCGGCACTCGCGTGACGCGGCCGCCGATCGGGTTTCCGTCGTCGTCCTCATCAGCGATCACGATCTCCTGCGTCAGCGGCCATCGGCGTTCGTAGATCGTTTCGAAGGTGACGGCTTTCTGGTACCCCCCGTCCTCCTTATCCCGTTTGTAGATTAGGGAGAAGAGTCTCGCGCCGGCAAGGGGGCGTGCGATCGAGATATGTCGAGCCTCGGGTAGCGGACTCTTGAGATTTCGGCCAACTTCAAGACCGACGAATGGAACGATGTTGAATCTTTTATGGGTGAGAAGCTTGGATACGATCCGCATGCGAACGTCTGCTATCAGGTTGACGTTGCCGAAATCCCGGTCCGCCTCAAACTTGGCCGATTCCGTAAAGAAAAGTCTTTCGATCTTTAAGAAGTTCTTCGGCAGAAGCTTGGTCGGATTCTGAAATTTCACACCAAAGTCGAGAGCATCAGGGTCGGCGTCTTCGCTCGTCGATGCCTTTATGTTGAAGTACGGCTTCCAGTAATAGTCCCGCTTGTTACCGTAGAAACGGAAACGATGGCCGACGGCTGCGTCGACGGTGAACGCCACGTCTTCGCCGCTCGCTCCCTCAGCCAAACCCTCGACATAAATATCCGAGTTTTCACGCTTGTCCGCTGCGCTGAATACCGTTTTCGAATCTTTCGGTTCCTTGTCGTCTGGCTTGGCAGCGGCCTTGATGCCCAGCGCATCGCCATGGCAGGCGGCAGGGATCGCAGTAAGACCGGGGCTGACGCTCGCCATGTATTTGTCGGTAGTCGAGAGAGCGGTCCGAACCTTGATATGTACCGCCCTTGCGCCTTGAGTTTTCGCACTAACGATCTCTGGCGTCGCTTCGGGAAATCGAGCCGGGTTTGTTCTTGCAGCGGCCAGAATGCTGGGACTAAAAACATACCAGTTCTCTTTCTTCTCGATCTCCGTGACGAGGGCTTTATGTTCGCTCTTCCAATCAGTCGCATAGTCGAATCGAACCGTGATCGTGTCGCTGCCGGACACCGCATAGACCACAGCTATCTTTGGCATTTGACCGCACTGACCGAACGTCGTGACGGCGGCGATCGACATCAGAAACGAGATCGAAAGAAGGAAGCACAGATTGCGGATCGTTTGTTTGAAAATCATTTACGTTTCCTCCCTGATGCGGTCGCTGTTTTTATTGCCTCGGCGGCTTTTTGTACTTCCTGCACGTGCTGGACCTTTTGTACTTTTTCTACCTTCTGAACCTTCTGAACTCCCGTTACCTTCTTTGCCTCAGCGGCTTTCTTGGGCTTGGGCTCGACCGCGTTGTCCATGATCAGGTCCTCGACCTCACCGCACAGTGTGTCCGGTCCAATATCTTCGAACACATCCGCCTTGATCTTGTGTTTACGGATAGACGGAACACCGATTTCTTTGTTCTTACTAACATGCTGAATGAATGTCGAGATCAAGTCCTCGTCTAGAACGCCGAAAAGTCCCAACGGTTTTTCCGCGCCATATTCCTCGTCGTTCTGAACTGTTTCGTTGATGCAGTCCTCAGTTATCTTTTCTACTTCGGGTTGCGTGATCATTCTTCTTCCTCCAGTCTTTTGATATCTCTTGTCTATTTCTTGTTACCAACACTGCTTCGGACCAACCGATCCAACGCGTCCGGTACGAATCGTTCCGCGAAGCCCGCGATAAAACACCATACGATCAGCAGTGCGTAATCTTGTCCGCGCGCGGGACCGGACTCGGCGAGAAATGTGAAGATATCAATTCCTCGTTCGGGTACCGGTTTGGTCATCGCCGTTGGCTGCGGGCTGGGTTTGGCTTTCGTGTTCGCGCCGGATTGCGAGTTTGTAGCCGTCTGATCTGTCGACTCGATATTGCCCGGAGCTTGTCCTGGCTCCGTTGTGGCGCTTGTATTTGTATTGGCGGTTGTATTTGCTGCGGCTGAATTGGAGTTGGCCGGTGCAACCGTTGGGCTGGGCTTTGGCACTGCTTCTTTCAGTTCCGTAAAGGTTCCTATCGATGTGTACATGTTTGGGAAGAAACTTCCGGACAGGGTGCCCGACGTGAAAAGCAGATAGAGGATGATCGCGAAGATCCCTCCGGTGATGGGCGATACGAACACCGAATAAGAGCCGTGAAAAAGAAGCGAGAGATTGTAGAGCGAGTCACCCTCGGATGGCGGCGACTGGATACGCTGAAGCGCACTTACGAAACCTCCCATCGCTCCGGATATCACGACTACGAAGATCGTCAATGACGAAAGCTTTCGGGTTTCACTTAAGGCCTGAAATCGGCTTTGGATCCCTCCTGAGTTCTCTCCCAGAAAAACGATCTCGAAAAGGGGAGCGAAAAAGAGGATCCCAAGGATCCCGAGAAGGGCGATTAGCGAAAAGAGACAAAGTCTCGCCGCCACCCACGTAAGATTTGTCAGCCGTTCTTCGCGGATCGGGAGTATCGCGTATTCAAGATACATTCGTCCGAGCAGATCCTTCAGGTCGTCACGAAGCAGGCTTTCGTAATGATCTTTAGAATGATCAGCGCCGGGTTGCGGGGGACTCTGGAGGTCCGGCGGCTTCGATGCCATGTAATCGTCAAACTCTTTCTGCCCCGCGACGCTCCTGAAGTCGAACCGGAGGCGGCGGATCTTCGTACGAAGCTGTTCGGCTGGCAGGACGTCGGCGAGTATCAATTGGAAGTTGTACAGGTCGCTCCAGGAAAGAGTGTCTTTCACAAGTCTTTCGGGCAGGGATTCGATAAAGGTAACCGCATCGACGTTTGGCAGCTGTGCAACTAGATGGCGAACGGTCCGATACTCGCTGTATAAGTGGTTGAATAATATGTCAAGCGGCGGGCCAGCATTGCCTATCTCAAAATAGGAAGTGATGCCGAACAACTTCCGGATCAAGGCTCGAAACCTAGCGAAAATTCCGGTACGTCTCGGCGGAGTTTGTTTTTCTTCTGGCATCTTGTTGTCCTCTGTTCTACTTGATTGGGATCTCGATCTTCTGGACGAATCCGTCGGTGAACTCTTCGGTCGAAAAATAATTGCTCTCGGCCTTCATCGTGTCGACCATCTTCGTCAGCGGAACTTCGGTGTCGGCAGATTCGCCGTGCTTTCCTTTCATCGTCGAGATAACTGTGCGAAGCCGCGTCTTCTTTGTTTTCGCCGTTGTGCGA
>JBEBGW010000238.1:0-7025 GCA_040081025.1 Pyrinomonadaceae bacterium
GATCAGGCCTTTGCTATCGGTGTAGCCCGCCGCGTCGGGCAGGCTGCGGATCATCTCGGCGACTATCTCGTCGGGCGGTTCGAGTCCGAATGCGGCGAGGTTGCCGATGTTGAGCTTGATGATCTCGCGGCCTTCACGTTCGAATCGCTGAGCCATTTCGAGTACGGGCCCGCGAATGTCATACATTACTCCGCGAAGTTTCGACGATTTATGTATCGTATGGTGATTCATTAAATAAAGAATTCATCCTACCAAATCCGCTTCCGCAGCCGGATGGTCCGGACCGCTTATTAGCAAATAAACGTATAAACATTTTTATTGACGTTTAACACTTATATCTTTACTATCAGAAATACCCACCAAAAAGCCGCACGCTTTTTAACAGATCTGGTTGATCCAAAGGCCGTTCACCGACAGCCAACTTTTCCAGAATCATCAGGAGACGATCCCCTATGTCAGTCACTGTTTTGTGCACGCGTGTCTTTTTGTTCGCCTTCGTCCTGCTATCCTGCACCGCCTTTTCCATCGCTCAACTACCTGAGACAGCGAAGGTCGAAACCACTTTTACCCACTCTCAACGAACCGAGATATCCAGGGTTGAAGCCGATCTTGCCGGCGGATATCTTTACGTGAGCGGAGACAATTTCGATCGGCGCGATCGGTTGACGCTTAAGCTCGGGGACGAATCGCTGACGATATTGGTCCGGACCGAGGTGCAACTTATCGCCGCGTTGCCGGCGGGTACGCAGCCGGGAACTTACCGGCTAACGTTGGAGAAACGGTACGGAAACGATGTCCTTGCTTCGGTCGATGTGACGATCGGAAGTACCGGTCCCTCAGGACCAGAAGGACCTCAGGGGCCCGCTGGCCCTAGCGGTCTCCGAGGTCCCCAAGGTGAGCCGGGTGCTCAAGGTCCGCAGGGTGAAGCCGGTCCGCAGGGGCCCGCTGGTCAGGCGGGTGGACAAGGTCCGGCCGGCCAAGCAGGTGCTCAAGGTCCGCAGGGTGAGACAGGTGCTCAAGGACCTGCGGGACAAGCTGGTGCTCAAGGTCCTCAAGGCGAGGCCGGTCCGGCAGGGCAAACGGGTGCTCAAGGTCCTCAAGGTGACGCTGGTCCACAAGGGCCTGCCGGTGCACCGGGACCGCAGGGTCAGGCAGGTGCGCAGGGAGCGGCAGGTGCTCAAGGTCCACAGGGAGTCGCGGGTGCTCCGGGGCCGCAAGGCAATCCCGG
This sequence comes from Pyrinomonadaceae bacterium, assembly GCA_040081025.1. Classification (GTDB taxonomy): domain Bacteria; phylum Acidobacteriota; class Blastocatellia; order Pyrinomonadales; family Pyrinomonadaceae; genus OLB17. Next base: position 1,229 of record JBEBGW010000238.1, read on the forward strand.
AATCACGGTCGCGGTCGTCCCGATCGGGCGGGCTCCGCAGGCGTCAACCGAGGCGATCACCGTCAGCGATTCGTTCTCGTCATTCATCTGCAGCGGACAGAATCTTGGACAAGCGACGCTCGACCCGAGTTGGTTCGGAGCGAGTTCGGTGCAGTATCGATTCGTCGTGTTGGGTTCAAAGACAGCCGGCGGAAGCGGTGAAGACCTGCTTTTCGAGCTGTGTCAGGCAACGGGTTTGAGCGATGTCGGCGGGACTCTGTTGTCGACCAATACGATCTCGTCGGGGACCCAGTTGGTCGACAGTGGTTGGCGGACGCTATCAGGGTCCGGGCCGGTTCGCTTGAATCTGCGGGCCCGCAAGCGTCCGGCCGCGGCGGGCGGCTTGTCGCACGCCTATATCCTCGTCCGGCCCGCTCCCTAGGAATCTACACATTCGTAAAACAAGATCGGCAAGGCACTTGTGACCAAGCGTCTTGCCGAATTCTTTTAAGTATGCCCCCGGCAGGATTCGAACCTGCAACCAACAGATTATGAGTCTGCTGCTCTAACCGTTGAGCTACAGGGGCATGAATTTGAAAGTCTAGAGCAACAACCGCCGTGAATCAAGCTTTATAGACTTAGAATGTCGGTGGAGGAGGCGGTGGCTGAACAGTGCCGATTGGATCATCCGGCACCTTCCCAACGTGCTTCGCGATCAAGACCATTCCAACAATACTCGCAACCAAACCGATGATGCCAACGATAGACGCCGGGCCAAGAATCGCCGTTTCAATCTCTTCGGGCGGTGTCCCTGAAGCAATGTAGACCACGGCCATGATGATTCCGAAAAGCAGCGGGATAACAATCTGAAATCCGAAGCCTACGGCCGCTGTCAAAAGAGCCCAAAGGGCGGCATTCCGGCCGGTTCCGGCCGCCGTCTTGTAGACCTGAATGATAAACACGAAAATGGCGATAAAGGCGATTATTCCAAGCATACGGCCTCCAAGCTGGGTTATAGGAACAAGGGACGGAGCAACTGCGACTGAAGTATCCTGGTTATCCGTTCGTCGAGATCTGCTATCGTCGCACCTTGGGAACTTAACGATTCGCCAATCGCGGCAGCGTCCTTCCCATTAAGCATTTCTTCGAAGATCAGAATATCGATATCGCCGAATCCATCGATGCCGAGTGCGTTCGGCGGTTCGACGTCCATGACGCGGGTGTTGGCGAGGTCGAAGGTCCAGTCAAGGACCTTGTCCTGCGGATCGGCGTCGGGGTAGCGCTGTTTGATCAGCTTGTAGATACTCCCGCGGCCGTCGACGTTGAGCAGCACGGCGAGAAAAAAACGTAGTGCCGGATCGGTCACGTAATCGCGTCGGTTCACGATCGAGATCACTTTGTCCTGATACTCAAATACGTCGAGGAGTCGCTCGGCACGAGCACCGTGACGTGCCTTCGAGATCGCGAACAACGCGGCGAAACGCTCGTCGAAATTTTCGACGTTGAACATTTGCTTGACCTTGTCGGTTCGAAGCATCGAGCGGAGATTCTGCAGCAGGTGGAATGTCTGCTGGATGTCGCTGCTGGCGAGCATCTCACCGATCTTTTCGTCCGCATCCGGCCTTTTCGCCTTGAGTAACGCACCCATCGACTGCACCTTTTTCGTCATCGAATCCTGACTGTAGAACGGATCGAGGGCGAGGTGCGGTTTGTGGTAGCTGTACTGCGGAAGAAACATCGGGCTCTTTCGCGTGCGGACGACGATCGTTACTGATGGATCGTCGAGATGAAAGAGCGAATGAATATACTGGCGGCCGGGATTGATCTCCTGCACCGCGCCGACCTCGAGGATCTCGCAAAGTTTGAGTTCCATCCGGCCGTATTCCATGAAGACATTCACGTAATCGTCCGGAAAGAATTCGTACCAGCTATGGATGCTCGAACCGGCAAGCACCTGAAACGCTCCGCTGAACCCGTGCTGGTGGATCGCGGTCGTGCCGGTGAACCAGAAATAGACGTCGATGTGAAATCGCGTTCCAGAGTAGACGGTTATCGGAGGATCGCCGAAGTTGGAGTTCGGATCGGCCTGAGCGGTCAGCTCCGGCGTAAACATCGCCCAGTCGAGCACGTCCCACGGAGTTACTTTCGACGGCAGATCGTGCTCGGCCAGCTTCGCCTTCGCTATCGCCGGAAGCTTGAGTTCATCGTAGTTCGCGTCGCGCCATTGAAGCTCGATCTCGTCGCCAAGCTTGCGGAAGAGTTCCATTCTCGCCGTCGACGCCGCAGTAATTTGCGCTAATGAAGCCATAACTTAGCTTTTCGTGCCTTGCCGAATCTGCTATATTTTCGTCTAACTCTTCCGTTAAATCCAACACAGCAAAGGTGAAAACTAAATGAGCGCAACCGTTAACGCACCGCAAGGCGGCTTCTTCGGCCATCCTAAAGGCCTCTCAACCCTCTTCTTTACGGAGATGTGGGAGAGGTTCTCGTTCTACGGCCTACGGCCGCTGCTAGTGCTATTCATGGCGGCTGCCGTGATGCAGGGCGGCTGGGGCTGGGACCGCGGTGAGGCATCGGCGATCGTCGGCATCTACGCTTCGTTCGTTTACCTGGCTTCGCTGCCGGGCGGTTGGATCGCAGATAAATGGCTGGGCCTGCGAAGAGCGGTGCTTTACGGCGGATCATTGATCTCGCTCGGGCACATCACGATCGGAGCGTCGTCGTTCACGCATTCGAAGATCCCATTCTTTCTGGGACTCGTATTTATCGTTCTCGGCACTGGATTGCTGAAGCCGAATATCTCGGCTATGGTCGGAGATCTTTATCCCGAGGGCGGAGCCAGAAAGGATGCGGGATTCTCGGTCTTCTATATGGGCATCAATCTCGGTGCCTTTATCGGACAGCTTATTACTGGATTTCTCGGTGAAAAGATCGGCTGGCATTGGGGATTCACAGCGGCCGGGGTCGCGATGATCCTTGGTTTAATCCAGTTCTATATTAAGGCTCCAAAAACACTCGGTGACATCGGCAGCGAACCGACGCGAAATCCCGATCCCGCGATTCAGGCGCGACAAGAATCGACCGTCAAGATCGCTGTGGTCGTCGGGCTGATCCTTTTGGCGGTTGTGTTCAGTCTGGTAGCAACCGGCACTATCCCATTTAACCCGGAAGTATTCGGTACCTATTATGCCTATGTGCTCGCGGGTCTGGGGTTTGTTTACTTTGCCTACCTTCTTGTTCTCGGCGGCCTGAATGGCGACGAGAAAAAACGGATCCTGGTTATTGCAGTTCTGTTCGTTTTTGCAGCAATCTTCTGGTCCGCCTTCGAGCAGACGCCTACTGCGCTCAACCTGTTCGCACAGGATTTTACAAACAGGACGATAGGCGGATGGCAGATGCCCGCGACATGGTTCCAGTCAGTGAACTCCGCGTGGATCATCCTACTTGCTCCGGTTATCGCGGCTTTGTGGACCGGACTCGGCAGCCGGAATATCAATCTCTCAAGCCCGGTGAAGTTCGCTATCGGTTTGGGCTTTACGACGATCGCGTTCATCGTGATGATCTTCGCGTCCTACATCGTAGTCGGCGAAGGAACCGTTGCGACCAAGGTCTCGCCGCTGTGGCTGATCACATTTTATCTTCTACTTACGCTCGGCGAACTTTTCGTAAGCCCGGTCGGCCTGTCGTCGATGACGACGCTTTCACCAAAACGCTACGTCGGCCAAATGATGGGGATCTGGTTCCTCGCGTCGTCACTCGGCAACCTGATCGGCGGTCTCGTCGGCGGCGAGGTCGATCCGGAGAATTTGTCAGCAATGCCTCGGCTGTTTACCACGACCACAATGTTCCTCGGTGGAGCCGCTCTCGTGCTGATCATCCTCTCGATTCCCATTTCGAGAATGATGGCCGGCCGGGGTACCGCTCCTGAATCCGGGGATACCGACGCTGAGGTCGCAGTAAAGAGCGAGGTCGAATAGCAGAGACGTGCAATTCGAATGGGACGAAGATAAGAACCGCGAGAATATCCGAAAGCACGGACTCGATTTCGCCGACGCCGTGGAATTGTTCGAAGGGCCGATGTGGATCAGACCCGATCTGAGATTTGATTACGGCGAATCGCGGTTTATCGGGATCGGGGCGATCGGCAACCGGATAATTTTGGTTGCTTTCACCGAGGTGGATCACGATACAATAAGGATCATCTCGCTTCGGCGGGCGAAGAAGAATGAACGGTCAAAACTTGAAAAGAGAATCAAAGACTGACTGGGCGAGGATCGATGCGATGACCGATGATGAGATCGATACGTCGGATATCCCCGAGTGCGATGACGAATTCTTCGCGAAGGCGGAACTTCGAATGCCGAACGACAAACATTCAGTTCTCCTAAGCATTGATGAAGAAACGTACGAATGGTTTGCGGAACAAGGGCCGGATTTTCGCTTCCGGATGAATGCCGCACTAAAGATCTACGCGGACGCCCATCGCTAGCTACTCCTTGATCCTCTCGCGATACGCCATTGCCGCCTCGGCTGCGCCGGCGTGCATGATCTCGGGCTTGTGGTATTTCCAGAATTTTTCGAATTCTTCGTCGGAAAGCTCGCTCTTCTCGGAGCGGGTTTTTTCTTTTAAATACTGTTCCGCCCATTCGCGCATTTCGGGCTTTGTGTTCAACGCGGTGCGGGCGCCGTGCATCAAATTATCTCGTTCCATAGGTTTAGCCTCGTATGCTAGATTAGATTGAACTCGCGAACAGGTGCAAACACGCCCGTTACTTGCGGAAACATAAGCGGTTAGGGAACGTATTACCGCCAGTCAATATTTCAGGGAGACCTTAGTGAAACGATATTTTTCAGCCTTCCTTCTTCTCGTATCGATCCTGACAAACGCAGCAATCGCCCAGACGCCCGCCGCGGCTAAGCGTCCGGATTACGCGGTTCCGTTCGTAAACAAGACACTGCCAAACGGGCTCGAAGTGATCGTCTTGCCGGACCCGTCGGTACCGATCGTGACTGTTGAGCTTGCAGTCAGAAACGGTTCGTTCACCGAATCGCCGGAGTTTCACGGTCTGTCGCACCTTTACGAGCACATGTACTTCAAACCGAACATGGCCATCGTGCTCAAGGACTGTGAGAATCTGCCCAACCGCTTTAATGTCCCGCCGGTGTGTACTCGGGCTCAGGGGTTGAGGTCAAAGATCGGCGACCTTTCTTATCTGCAGAACGCGAACAAGGTCAGTATCTTCAACGGAACGACGCGTGAAGAGATCGTCAACTATTACTTCACCACGACCCGCGACTACGTGAGCACTGCGATCCGTTTTGTAAACGATTCGGTGCGATTTCCGACGTTTGACGAAGAAGATTTCGAGGCCGAGAAGAAGGTCGTGATCGGCGAGATCGACCGTCACGAGGCAAACCCGTTCGGCTATCTCGACCTCGCGATGAAGCAGAAGCTGTTCTCGAAGTATCCGACGCGGAAAGATCCGCAGGGCACGCGAGAATCGGTCGGAACGTCGACACTTGAAAAGATGCGGACGATCCAATCGAGATACTACGTACCGAACAATTCCGCTCTGATCGTTACCGGCGACGCCAAACCGGAAGACGTTTTCAAACTCGCCGAGCAGATCATGGGAAGCTGGGAACGCCGTGAGAAGGATCCCTTCGTTGAGTTCCCGCTCGTAGAACATCCGCCGCTGCCGAAGAGCGAGGCGGTGATCATCGAACGACCCGCCGATTCGCTGTCCGACCCGAACGCCGGGCAGAATGTCTTTATTGAGCTGGGCTGGCATGGCCCGTCGATCGGTAAGGACGACGC
>JBEBGW010000239.1:0-6990 GCA_040081025.1 Pyrinomonadaceae bacterium
CCCCGGCAGCTTTCGTGATTGCTCCGCTGAGGACATTGCTCGTTGAGACAGTCGGCGAGTCGTTCGGCGATCCGAATGATGGTCCATTCGCGAAGGTCGTCAAGTTACCGGTCGAGGTCTTCGGCGTGCTCATGTTCGCGTACATCTGTGACGCATCTGAAACTTCTTTGTACCCTTGCGGAATGTCGAAGAGCGTGACATCGAGCGTGGCCTTTGAAAGATCAACCACCTCGTTAACGTACGACATCGTTTCCTTGCCATTGTCATCGAACATCGTCATTTTTTCGTAGACCGGATATCCGCGCTTGGCGGTGCCGTTGGTCTTCATGATGTTCTTGTCCTGGCAGGTCGGCTTCGCGGGATTCCGGTAGTTCGAGCTATATTGTGCCGAGTCACCGCAATCGAACTGGGGTTCGAAGTCGATGTACCAGCCGTCGGTCTCCATCTTCATCTTCGTCTTGTTGCAGGCATCGGGCGACGAGGCCGTCTCCATTGTGATGATCAGGTGACGCGCGGTATAGCCGAACATCTGTTTGCGTTCACCTGTGTCCTTGATGGTGATCGTCGTCGTGACCGTTCCACCAGCCTGTACGACTCCGTTCTTATCCACAGTTGCTGCCGCGGGCGTCGTGGTCGTCTGCGTCGAGACAGTGAACGGATTGACCACATAGGTCTGCGTCGTCGGGTTGATCTGAAGTCCGCGGCGAAGGTCACATTGGGTGATGATTACCATCATCCCGTTCATCATCTCGGAGCGCTGACGCTTTCCTTTGATGTAGGTCGTGTTCTCGTACGTCTGGCCGCTCATCGTCTGCTTAGACTTGATCTTCACGTCGGCAAACGCGGACGCGGTGAGGACTATCATTATGGCTGCTACAAAGATCAGCTTGCTGGACATAGTTTTGACTCCGTATATATGAAATTGATCGCGATAAATCGCCTGTCAGTTCGTTACGCGAGATAGATCGCGATTCCGTATCACAGGAGTTCTGGTTGCGGATGTATCGGACTTTCCCTATAATCCGATTTCACCCGATATGAGCGAGCGTGCCCCCGACCAGATAACCCAGATGCTGATCGAGTTGACCGACGGCAATAAAGAAGTCGTCAACCAGATCCTGCCGCATATTTACGACGAGCTTCGAAAGCTGGCGAGCAGTTATCTGCGACGCGAGCGGTCGAACCATACGCTGCAGCCGACGGCCTTGGTCCACGAGGCTTATATGAAGCTGATCGACCAGAACCGCGTTCAGTGGCAGAATCGGGCGCACTTTTTCGGGATCGCCGCGCAGGTGATGCGTCGGATCTTGATGGATCACGCGCGAAAGCATACGGCGGATAAACGCGGCGGTGAGTTTGAGAAACTACCCCTTGTGGAAGAGATCCTGATCGTGTCGCAGGATAAATCGTCCGATCTGATCGCTTTGGACGACGCCCTTGAGGAGCTGGCGAAGATCGATCCGGACAAAGCTAAGATCGTTGAGTTGCGCTATTTTGGCGGCCTCTCCATCGAAGAGACCGCCGAAGTAATGGGCGTTAGCGTACCGACAATTAACCGGCACTGGAAACTCGCTAAGGCCTGGCTTTACTCGCAAGTCGCACCGAGCTAGACGCGTTTTGCGATGACGAGCGTGATGTCGTCGTTTGCCGGTGCGGTCTGGGTAAAGGCTGACAGAGCCGATTCGATCTTGTCACGAATTCCGGCGGCCGATGCTCCGAGATTGGTGCGTACGACATTGATCAGGCGGTCCATTCCAAACTCTTCATCTTCCAGATTATTCGCTTCGGACACTCCGTCAGAGTAAATAACCAAAGATTCCCCCCGGGCAAGGGTTAGTTCACCGATCTCATATTCTGCAAACCCCATTAACCCCAATGGTAAGCCGCCTGCCGAAAGCTGGTCGATATCGCCATTTACCCGTCCGACAAGCGGCGGATTGTGGCCGGCGTTGATGTAAGTAAGTACGCCAGTTGACGGTTCGAGTTCGGCGGCGAAGAGGGTGACGAAACGGTTCGCGGGCGTGTTTTCCGCGAGATATTTGTTAACCGACGTGATCGCCTGATTAAGCTCGGTCTTAGCCGAAACCTGTGCGTGGATGGCGGCGTGTACGCTCGACATTAGCAACGCGGCGGCAGTTCCCTTGCCGGAGACGTCGCCGAGAGCGATCAGCATCCGGCCGTCGTGACGCGGGACGAAGTCGTAGTAGTCGCCCCCGATCTCGTAGCATGAGAACGATATCCCCTGAAACTCGTAGCCCTCGATTATCGGCGGCGCGGACGGCTGGAAACGCTGCTGGATCTCGGTTGCGAGTTCGAGTTCGCGCTCCATGCGTTCGCGTTCGAGTCGTTCCTCCATGAGCGACGCATTCTCGACGCGGATCGATGCAACGGACGCAAGGGTTGTGAGGATGTTTAGGTGCTCCTCGGTAAACGTGGCTTCGTAGGTCGGCGAGTCGGCGTAGATCAGGCCGAAGATCGTGCGTTCATCGACGCTCAGCGGAACGGCAAGCACGGAGCGAATTCCCTGCAGTGCCATTGTCTGGCTAAAGAATTTCGGGTCGTGTTGCGCGTCAGCCATGAGAACGGACTTGCCGTTCTTCAACACCTCGTCCATAACAGTCCGGCTGATCCGAACCTCCTCGATCGGGTCGGGCTGGTTCCTGAGCCGCGCGACCTTGATCTGCATTCCGTCGGCCGCGTCCTGTTCGCGAAGCATGATGACGACACGTTCGGCCGGGACCGCTTCGAAAACAAGCGACGCAACCTGATCGAGAGTGTCGTCCAGGCTACGCGCAGACAGCAACGCAACGCCTACCTTACTGATGAGCTGAAGCAGATCGGTGCGGGTCGAGAACTGCCCGCTTAGGAATTCGGAAGTCGCGGATTTGGGCCGGCTGAAGGCGATCGTCTTAGACGGATCGAGAGCCTCGGTATGGTCGGCAATGAGTGTCGATCCGGCCGAGACCTTCATCCGCTCGTCATCGAAGACGATCTTCGTTTCACCGATCTGGATCTCGCCGCCGCCCGAGAGCGGGACGGGCATTTTTACAGCGACGCCGTTATATCGAGTGCCGTTTGCCGAACCGAGATCCTGAAGCCAGTATCCGTCACCTTCCTGTCGGATCTCGGCGTGAAGGCGCGATGCGAAAGCGTCTGGAATACAGACGTCGCTTCGAGCGGACCGACCGATCGTGATTCTAAGTCTGTTTAGCGGAATGTGCTCGGGGATGCCATTACCGCTAGATAGGATCAATTGGGGCATACAAAGTTACGATCGCGTACGAATGCTCGTACTTCCAAATACCACCTGCGTACCGGCAAGGTAATCGTGTAGGGCCCGCCCCTTGCTACTGAAAACGGAAAATAGAAAACCTAACCCAAGACTGCCGAATGTAAATAAATACCCTAGCGTCTGTCGAAAGATAAGCGATCCGAATGACGGATGCCCGCCGTCCGAGGCAACTATCCGCAATCCCGCGGCCATCTTTCCAAGGCTCTGACCCGTTACGAGCGGTAGCAGAACGTTGTTGCTCACCCCGACCAGGATCGCGATCACCCACGCTATGTTGTTCAACTCACCGGTCAGAAGTTTCGCACCGTCGATCCCGAGGCTTCTTCCGAGAAGAAGTCCGAGAACGGGCCAAATAATGATCAGGAGATAATCGAACGCGACAGCTCCGCATCGCAAATAGAAAGGGGCCTTCATCGCGACCGCGTCAAAGTTCGCGATCGTTGGTTTGCGATTAGGCACCTTTGCCGGAAGGGCTTCCTGCTTCGAACTCATACCAAACTAACCAACGACAAAGTGAAGCCGCGTATCACCGATCTTTATCCGGTCGCCGCTAGATAATTTGTACGGCTGATGAGCCGGAAGCTTAAAGACGTTGTTTGCCGCTCCTTCGACGACCGTGCCATTCGAAGAACCCAGATCCTCAAGCATGAACGATGTTCCGTCACGCCAAACCTTCGCGTGACGACGCGAGATCTTTGTCTGCGGATCGTACTTCGACAAGTCGACCTCGGGAAAAATGTTGGACATCGGATCGCGTCGACCGATCAGATTATCGTCCTTCTGCAAGGCGTAGATCGGAGCGGATAGTTCCGACGTTCCTTCGATGACCAATCGGGCCGTCGCTGAAGCCTTGTGATAGATCTCTGAGTGGACTCCCTGCTGCGCTATCGGCTGCTTGGCTCCGCAGAACGCACAGAAAAGGTCGGTCGCAACGATACGCTGGCCGCAGAACCCGCAGAAAACGGATTGATTCGCGAGGCTTACCGAGACCGGCGCTTCGGTTACGCCGAACGTAAGATTGCCCGAGCGAAGGTTCACGAGGTGATCCTCAAGAACGGCCTTGAGTTCACCTGCCGACGAGAATCGGGCCTCGGCACTATATTCGACCGTCCGCATCAGGATGCGTTCCATCTGGTCGGAGAGACGCGAATTGATCTGACGCGGACGCGGGTTCTTTTGGAAATCGAATATCAGCAGAGGGTTGCTCTGCGGATCGGCTCCGGTCAGGAGATGAAACATCGTGGAGCCGAGGCTGTAGATGTCAGATCGTGGCTCGACGTTTCCGCTAAATAGCTCCGGGGGTGCGTAGCCCATCGTGCCAACTGCAGTCACGCCCTTCTCTTCCTTCTGTGAGATGTTTCTTGCGATTCCGAAATCGATCAGCATCACGCGGCTCGAGTTGCCGTCGAGCATGATGTTCGAGGGTTTCAGATCTCGATAGACGATCGTGCTCGGCTGATTGTGAAGATAGTTGAGTACGTCCGTAAGCTGTATCGCCCACTCGGTCACGATCAACTCCTCGATCTTCCCATCCGCGGAGGATCGCAGTTTTGACGCAAGGTCGCCACCCGAGATGTACTTCATCACGAGGTAAAACCGGCTCTCCTCGGCGTCATAGAAGTAATCGTAAATCGTCGGGATGGACGGATGATCGAGCGTGGAAAGGATCATCGATTCCCGCTTGAAATCGTTGATCGCCTTTTCCTGCTGGTCCTCCTCGATATGGGCCTGGACCATCTCCTTGACCGCGCGAAGAACGCCGCCAAGGTTGTTGTCGCTGGCGAGATATACGGCGCCCATTCCGCCTCCGCCGATCTTGCGAACAACTTCATATCGCCCATTAAGGACCGTTCCTTCGGGAAGCTGCTTGAGCTTTGCTGATTTGCGCCCATCGGTATCGCCGAGACCGGTAGATCTCGCGATGTCTCCTGAGCGTTCCGTCGCAACGGGGGCCGGGGTTTCGGCCGGCGTAGGAATCACTGACGGGATCTGAAATCCCTGACCGGGAATGATGGTGTCGATGTTGTCTGCAGACGGCAGCATTCCTTCCATGATTCGGACGGAATCAAACACTGAAGGTTCGGGCACTGGCTCCTCGAGCTTCTCAAGAGGCTTTGAAATACTTACGGGTTCGTGAACAATCGGCGGCAGTTGCTCGATCTCCGGCTCAGGCTCAGGCGGGAACGAAGCGACAGGAGCCTCCTCTTTTTCAACCTGTGGTGCCAAAGCCGACTCCTCGACGGCCGGCTCAAACACGGGCACCTCATGAACCGGCTCCTCAGATGCCGAGGACTCAAATACGGGAGTCTCGGAAATCGGCTCCTCAGGCGCAAACGGCTCGAATGCCGGGGCCTCGAACACCGGAGCTTGAGGCTCGTCCTGTGTCTCGTCCTGTATATTGACCGAAACAATATCCGCCGCTTCAGGAAGTGGAGCGACGTCGAATGCTGGCGGCGTGGCATCTTCAATCTCGATAGAAGGAGCCGCCACCTCTTCGACTATCAGCGCAACTGGCTCCTCAAAGTCCGGTGGAGCAATGGCTTCCGCGGGTTTCTCGGGCTCAAAAATCGGAATGACGGGCGCGGATCCCGGTTCGGGCTCGGGTTCCATATAAGCTTCTGGCTCGAAGACTGGAACCTCGACAGCCGGTTCAGGCCCCAGCTCCGGAATAACGCTCTCGTCAAAAACTGGCGATTCCTTGGTCGGTGTTGCTTCAGAAGTAACGTTGAAGCCGGGATCTGTGGGACGGGCAAAACCACCTGAAAGAATCAGCGGTGCCGGAATATCTTCAAGCGTTGGAGCGGTCCGATGGGACGAGGCTGCCGGCGGAGGCGGATCGAACGGAGAAGGCGGCGGAGCAGGACCGTCGACCGAGGGCTCGCGCATCTGCTCTTTCATTGCTGCCACTTCGCCCGGTGTGATCACGATCGTACTGTCGAACTCCGGATCGGCCGCAACGACCTCAGGCACCGGCGAAGCTTCGCCGGCGCTCTCGATCTTTATTCCGCAGAACGGACAAAAGGCTTCAGTTTCCGAAATCTCGGAAGCACATTCTTTACACGTCGTCATGAGAACTCGGTCTGAACAGTCTCGGCCTAGTCTTGTTTGATCTTAAATCTTAGAAACGTTTTACCAACAATGATCTCATCGCCGTCGGCCAACACCTGAGGCGATCCTGGCAGCAGTCTTCGTCCGCGATTTACGAACGTTCCGTTGGTCGAACCAAGGTCTTCCACCATAAACGAACCGTTCCGCGAGATCACCCTTGCGTGCCTTCGCGAAACCTTTGCGTCGGCGTCGAAGGCATCGAGATCAACATCCGGGAAAATGCCGTTGTCGGCATCCCACCGGCCGATCTGCGATTCTTCGTTGGACAGCGGAAACTCGGTGCTCTGCCCGCCGCCGCGCTCGATGATCAGGATCGAGTGTACGCCGGACGGAAGCACTGGAGCGACCGGCGCTGTACTCTCTTCCTTTGCTCCGTTCGCCTCGACGATTGGCGGAATACCAACGGACGTTACGGAACTCGCACGAAAACCAGGGCTGCTCACCTGGCGAGACGATGGCTCTCGCGTCGCGTGAATATCCAGCTCTTCAGCGGCCAGCTTATTTCCGCACTCTTCGCAGAAGCGAGCCGTCTCGCTATTCTGCTTTCCGCATTTCGGGCAATGTTTCATCAAATTAGGGCGTCTTGGTAT
>JBEBGW010000240.1:0-6989 GCA_040081025.1 Pyrinomonadaceae bacterium
GGGATCGCAGGCCGCTGGCCGAGTTCCGTAGCCCAGATAACAAAAGGCAGTTTCCTGTCGATCCTTACCGGCTATAACCTCGAATACATCGTCGGGCGTTCCGCGGGGCTGATCATCGGACTGCGTCTGCCGAAGATCCTTGCGATGTTCCTGCTCGGCCTCTACGCGTACCGCCGCGGAATCTTCCACGACCCCGAGGCTCATCGGCCATTCATCCGCAAGGTGTTCGTCTATTCGATGATCATCGGCCTCGTCGGCAACGTCGTCTTCGCACTTCTCGCCGGCAGCGAATCGCCGTTTCCGCCCACCGCCGCAGCCATCGCCGGAGTGCTCGCCTATGCGTTCGGCGTGCCTGCGTTGGCCGTCGCCATCACCGCTCTCGTCCTGCTGATGTGGCCGACGTGGAAGACGGCCTTGTCGATATTCGCGCCCGTCGGCCGGATGGCACTCACCAACTACATCATGCAGACCGTCATCTGCGTCATCATCTTTTACGGCTACGGTTTCGGCCTCTTCGGCCAGTTCGGAGCGCTCTACGCTACCCTCACCGCCCTCGCCATATTCGCCGCCCAGATCATCACAAGCACCGCGTGGCTTCGCTACTTCAAATACGGCCCGCTCGAATGGATCTGGCGCCAACTCACCTACAAAAAACTCCTCTCTCTCAGGGAAGGAACTCAGGCAGAAGCGCGACCGTAGGGGAGTATGTCCTTTTTCGCCATTTACCATTTACCATTTACCATTTACCATTCACAACTCACTCCGCAGTGTCCGCTCTTCCCTCCGTTATGCGTTTCACAGTATGCAGTCGAGCAAAGTGCAAAAAGAATGAAATGGATCGTTCAAAACTTGCTTGATCATATATACAGGAGGCGCGGGAACCATGGGATTAAGTGCTGCGGAACTAAAAGACCCGAACAAATGGTTAGGTCAGAGTGCAGAAGGCATTCTGAAGGCGGTCAGACAGGCGAACGGATGGATAACGCTTTTTCCGGACGGCGTCCCGATGTGGCTGCACAAGATACGCAACTACTTCAATGTCGAGCCGGCAACCCTAAGGCTGGTCGACAAAGGGACAACCGCTCATTGGATGGGCGATATTCGCAAGTACTGCCAATTGAACGCCTTTATCAAGGGGCCGCGAACGCTGTCCGGCCACGTCTATTTCGACGAAGAGGTCGAAGTTTGGTATCAAATGGGGGCCGGCGGGACGATCTATCACTGGGGCCGCGATGTTATCGGCTGGCTTGACTGGGCCGAAGCCGGCGTCGCTCACTTCGTCCGCGGGCAACCCGGCATCCCCATTTTCAAACTCGTCTGCCCTGACGGCACCGGCGGATCAAAGGAAACCATCATCAAGAATCCGAAGCTCGACAAGGTCAAGATCTCGACGTGGCAGGGCGACCATTTCGAAATGCAGCGCCGCTCGAAGATCGCTGAAACGAATGAGGTGACCATGGTAAAGCCGCGTATCATAACCAACGCGCATCACCAGGGCTCATACAATTTCTCCGAGACCGCAGTCAACGGGCTGGACTCCCACGAGAAATACGACGTCGAACCTCATCACAAAGACGCGGTCTACGTCGATCCGCCCGACCGACACGCTCCGCTCCAAAACCGCATCTTCAAAGAATGGTTCCTGGCCAAGGCCGGAGCGAAAACGAAGATGGCCAGCGATTTCGACGAGCCCACAATGCGCCACTCGCCCCATGGGGTGTCACGCTCAGGTATCTGATTCGATTCATTTCGCGGCGGTGATTTTGATTCAGTTGAATCAAGATCTAAGACTTACAAGACTTTCCATGTTTTTGGTCCGGGTTTTTCCTGTTTTTTTCTGTGTTTTTTGTGGTACTGCCTTTAAGGCTAACCACAAAAAACACAAAAATACGGAAAAGACCCACTTCATATCCTGTTGTTCCGTTCCATTCTGCGACGGTGATTTTGTTCCAGTCGGAACAAGTTCATAGACTTACACGCGCCTTCAACAACTTACAGCCAGCGTCCGAGTTCAAAGATCAGTCCGCGATCATCACACCACGGGCTGAACAGTATTCCACAGACGCAACATACGGTCAATATATTTTTTCGTGCAAACTCGATCACGCGAGGGAGCTGATAGGCACAACATATTTCAGTGCCGCATCGCACTCCTAAGTGTGCGGAGCACACGGCCATTACAGTAGCTACACGTGAAGGCTTTGCGGAACGTGTAGACTAAGCGACAATTAACGCCCGAGCGTGTGAAACACGCGTCACAAGAACCCGATGTCGCATTCCCGACTCACCTACCACGTCGTTTTCGCAACAAAAGACCGCTTCCCACTCATCTCCGAGCGATGGGAGAACGAACTCTACGCCTACCTCACCGGGATCGTAAAGCGAAACAAAGGCCGAGTGATCATCATCAACGGGATGTCCGACCACGTGCATCTGCTGACAGTTCTCGAACCGTGCGACCTCCCGGCCTTCATGCGTGAATTGAAAGCATCATCTTCACGTTGGGCGAAGCAGCATCAACCGAAGTTCGCCTGGCAGCGTCGATATGGAGCATTCACGGTCAGCGAGTCAGGAATCGAAAAGGTTCGCCATTACATCCGCGATCAGAAAAAACATCACGCCCAGCGAACGTTCGAGCAGGAATACGTCGGCATATTGCGGAACCACAATATCGAGTTTGACGAGCGATATTTGTGGGATTGATCTTGTGACGCGTGTTTCTCACGCTCGGGGGTAGATGGGCCGTCTAACCTACACGTTCCGCAAAGCCTCCACGTGTAGCTATCGATATTGCCGTGTGCTCCGCACACTCAGGACCTAAGTCCCTGCTTCCTCCTCACGAAAGAGTGGGCTCAGGGCTGGGTTTACTGAGGCCGGTTCTTCTTAAGTATCAGACCGGCGATCCCGATCAACAGCGGCAGGGCGGAGGAACCTGCTCCGATAAGCATTGTTATCACATATTCCGGTAGCATGTTTCGCCTGATCTCGGCGGCCGCTTCCGAGGACGGATCGATCTCATTCCGACTTAAGATGAGTTCGTTCGCATACCACCGCATACCTGTTGCGCCCAGTCCAAGAATTATTGGAAGCAAAGCGAAGGCGAGGTACAGAAAGAAGAATTTTCGCGTCTTTGCCGTTAACAACATGCCGCCGCCGATCACGATCAGCGCGGTACCGACAAAAACGGTGGCGAAGATGAACGCGAAATCGATGAAACTGCTGCCTTTGATAAACGATGTCAGATAGTCCATGGCTTACCTTCCGGCCGCTATTCTTCTCCATTCACGACTCGAAAAGCAAGCCGCGATATCAGGACTCAACAGATGTCAGTACCACCTGCGGTGGCGGGCGGTTGAACTAGCGTTGGGGCTTATTTCGTGTGTTTCGTGTATTTCGTGGTTCCCTCTTATGCCTGGAGCACACGCCGCCGCCATTTACCATTCACCATTCACAGTTCACAATTGCTCTCGTGATCAAACAAAGTGCAGGGCTATTGGTTTACAGGGAAACGGACGCGGGGTTAGAGATCTTTCTCGTGCATCCGGGCGGGCCTTTCTTTGCGAAGAAGGATGAAGGGGTGTGGTCGATACCAAAGGGCGAGTTCGACGACGAAGATCCGCTAACCGCGGCCCGACGCGAATTCGAAGAAGAGACCGGATCCAAGATCGCCGGCGATTTCTTCGCTCTAACGCCGATCAAGCAAAAAGCCGGAAAGATCGTCTACGCCTGGGCCGTCGAGGCCGACATAGACGCCGACGCGATCAAGAGCAACACCTTCGAAATGGAATGGCCCCCGCGAACCGGCAAGACCGCCCACTTCCCCGAGATCGACCGCGCCGCCTGGTTCGACCCCGAAACCGCCCAACAAAAGATCAACCCCGCCCAAGCCGCCCTCATCACCGAACTAGTGACACGGATCTGATGTCATCTTCGGACGATTTTCTCCCCGGACCCTCGGCGCTCATACACCGGAAGAAGCAACAGTGGCTACAATAGATTCCATGAAGATTGTGGTTGGTTATCGACGACTCTATGAGGCGCTCGGCTGCAAGTTCTCGTCCGACCAGGCGATTCAACACCCTTTCTCATTTCAAGACGGCTATGGCGGACTCATATATTTTGGACCAACTCCAAACCTTGGAGTATTCACTCATGAGTCGACGGAAAGATTTCTCTTGCCCGGAGAGCAGAACAACTTAGGCAAAATTGAGTTCCGTAATGACGTAAACCAGACCAAGTTCGCGGGTTTGTCGTTCTTTGAAGTGATCGTTACTCGTGTGCACAAAATCTCTAAGAAAAAATACGAATCCGCGCTAAATGGGAGCTCTGAAGTTCGGGACGAATTGCTTGACCTGTGTGAGTCCGACCGCAAGACCTTCATGAATTTGCACTCAATGATTGCAGGAGCTATAGGATTAAAAATCCACAGACAATTTGTAATGAATCTTTTGAACGAGAACCAGGTCTTAATTGTTGGCGACAAGCCGTTTTTTCGATTCCATACGAAGACATTCGAGAACCTTGACGCGATCAAAATTAATCTCGCCGGAATTAAGAGGATTGAGGAACTAGTTGAGATCTTCGACAAGGTTCCCCAAGACGCATTTGAAGATGCTGGAGAGGTGCTCCGTTGGCTTCACAGGGCTTGGTCGGAGATGGACCCCATTTCAAAATTCATAGCCTGTTTTATCCCCATTGAGTGCATTCTTGCCCCAGTGAGTATTCCCATGCCTCCCGACGAAAGATCAGCCCTTAAGAAGATCGGTAAGCTAATCTCCAAAGCTGAAAGTACGGAGCGTGAGGAGCTCCGGAGGGTCTTTACCAAATATCGCCAACCGCGTTTTCCTAGCCTTGAAGAACGATTCGAGAAATTCGCTCGAGAGGTTAATTATAAGTCGGTAGAAGAAGACATTAACGCCTTCAGACGGTTTAACAAAATACGGAATGACCTACACCATCGTGGTGATGCTTCCGCAAACATAGTGATAGATCTTGACTCATCAACTGTGCACAGTTTAGAAGATATAATGGAACGATACGTGAACTACGCTATTTTCGCGGATCGACGTATCTATCGTAGTACCTGGCGTCCTCGATTCAATTGAAGCGGGAGTTTTTAACAATCTCCGCGATTTGCCTACCGTAGTGCTCGCGGTCTAACTAGCCGCCACGGATGCGAAGCGCTTAAAATGTGCTCGGCGGAAGTCATTTATGAACTGCACTCGCGGCCGTGCCAACCCGGACGCTCATACAAAGCTTCGACTCTTTGCCGACTCTGCCGGATACTGTCAGAATCCGGATTGTACTCGCGAGCTCTTTGAAGAGATCGGTGACAGTAAGATTCATCTTGCCGAGATGGCTCACATCTTTAGCGCCGTTGACGGCGGCCCGCGGACCAACCCGGATCTAAGCAATGAAGAGCGCAAAAATTTCGCTAATCTGATTTTGCTCTGCAGTATTTGTCACACGAGAATTGACAAAGCGGAGGACGAGTTCCCCGACAGTCTCATTCGTCAGTGGAAACAGCAGCACGGCGACAGAATTAAGGAGCTGTTTCAAGTTCAAGAGTTTTCGACGCGAACCGAGGCTCGCAGATGGTTGACACCGCTTCTTCAAGAGAACAAGACAATATTCGACATTTACGGACCGAAGGCGAATGAAGCTTCTAATCCAGAAAGTTCGTTACCCCAGCAATGGGAGCGAAAGATTCGGAAAACGTTGCTGCCAAATAATCGCCGCATTCTCGCGGTCGTGGATTCGAACAGGCATCTGTTGACTGAGGAAGAGTCTAGCGTGTATGACATCTATCGCCAGCATGTGGACGACTTCGAATCTAAACACATCGGAATCAGTGAGGTCAGCGGCGTCCTTTTTCCCGCAGACTTTGTAAAAACTTTCAGCGATGACAACTAGATCAAGAGTTGATAATTGGACCGCTCCGTGGTTGGTAGAAAAAGTGCAAGACATGCAAGGAATCGAGTCCGTCTTGGCCACTTCAGGTAACACGATTCACGTTCGACGAGCTTCGAAACCCGAAGTAAAGATCTTCACTCTTGGAGTGGATTCAATTACGGCAGCTGAACTGCGATCTCTCATAGGTGAGGATCCGGTTGATTTTGTCGTCAATGTACCGAAAGACTCGACGTTTGACGACGATGTTATCGGACTTGCACAGGAGTTAGGGTTTGGTTTCGGGGGACTCGGAGACCTTGCGCGAGCACTAAAGCTTGATTCCCCCGCAAGCTATGTTCCAAAACAGGTAGACTTTATCTTACGAGGCCTGCGACAGCATAGCGCCGTGGAATCCGTAGAGCGGATCGCAGTTAACCTTTATAGGCTCAAAGGGCGACATTGGCCGGAGCTCACAATGATTGACCTCGACGCATATGAACTTCCAGGAGAAGCTGTTAGACAGGCTCTCGACAATCATGTCTTCGATTTTGTACTAGCATCAAATGCGTATCGAGGACCGACTTCCGCTGCCATTGAGGTCGCTGCACATGCAGGGAAAAAACTGGTCATTTGGAAGGAGCTATACTCGAACCTTCATAAGCCGTGGAACTGATTCAGATCTCGGCTTTATTGATCGCGCAGGCTGAGAAACTCTCGGTCAGTTTGCCGTCTCTGCGGTGGCATCTCTTCGGTTCAATTCTTTGGGCAAGTCGACCAAACGACATCGATCTCTTGGTTATTTACGAGCAACTGATCGAGCCGAAATTGGTTCGCGAAGCTCTCCGCGAAATTTCTCTCACGTTGCCCTTAGACATCTTATTCATGACGGAAAAAGAAGTGATCGAGACCCAGTTTTTGTCCCAATGGCCAACCCTCCAACTGTTCCCAATTCAATGAAATTTGAATCATCCTTCGCGCGCCAGCCGTGACCAACGAATGTCGGAATCGACTAACGGAGCTGTTCTGGGCCTTATCTTCCGCGTCTCGTCACTCGATCGCGGCGAGATCTGGCTACTGTGTTGAGCGGTGATGAGCCA
>JBEBGW010000523.1:0-1810 GCA_040081025.1 Pyrinomonadaceae bacterium
GGGAGTATTTTTGGCTACATCGGCAGCCAGAAGCTCAATGCTCGTAGTACTTCGGAGGATGGCACCCTCAAGAACTATGACAAGAATGTTCGTTACGGCGGAACGTTTGGCGGTCCCCTGCCTATCTTCAATTTTGGCGAGGGCGGTCCGATGTTTAATTCAGGAAAGAATAAGTTGTTTTTCTTCGGGGCGTACGAAAAGTTCTTTCAGGAAGGTTCAAGCTCTTCGGGTTCTTTCACGAGTCCGACGCTGGCAGGAATAAATACACTTGCTGCTCAGCCGGGAGTCAGTCAGTATGTGATTAATCTATTCAGAAACAGCGTAGCTCTGGCACCGACGACCACTTCGACGAGGACAGTATTGGGCGTACCTATCGGTTTCGGGGACGTCTTTCTTCCGATTCCGGCATTTCAGGGGCAGAAGTCGTATCAGTTCAACATCGATCATCTTCCAAATGAGAACAATCAGATTCGATATCGATATGCTCGAGGCCGCTATGGAGCGGAAGGGGCAGGAAACGGCGGACTGAGTTTTAACAACCTTTCTCTCTACGATACGGATCTCTTTTCGACCAACTGGATCCACACCTTTGGATCGAATCTAATCAATGACCTTCGATTGTCATATACCCGCACGATACAGGATTTTCCGCTAAAGGATCCGACGTTGACTGATTTTCCAAACCTAACGGTTACCGATCTAAATCTGCTCATCGGTCCTTCCGGGAATCTGCCGCAGAGTGGTTATGATAACAATTATCAGGTTTACGACTCGCTAACATTCGTTACCGGATCGCACACGTTCAAAGGCGGAGCGGATTTCCGACGGTACCTCGGTGGCAGTGACTTCTTGCCCCGTTCCCGTGGTGATTATTTCTACAGCAGCCTTGACGTTCTGATTCGCGACCTGGCACCTGACGTGGTCAACATACGCGGTGTCGGACAGGGAACATTTGTTTCGAATAATCACCGCTTCTTCACATTCATTCAGGACGATTGGAAGGTGCGGTCGAACCTTGCGTTTAACCTCGGGGTTCGTTACGAGTATCAGGGTCTCTACCGCGATGCTGCTTTGCAGGCGACGGCTGCTCCCGCCAATATTCCCGGCGTGATCGAGTTCGGCGTTCCAGCGGTCGACAAGAATAACTTTGCACCGCGTCTTGGGGTAGTTTGGTCTCCGCATTTTGACAACATGATTGGCAGATTTATGTTTGGCAATCAAGGCGACAGCTCGATCCGGGCCAATTTCTCGAGATCTTTCTTTCCAAATTTCTCAAACTTTGCCTTGATAAGCCTTCCGCCGACATTACAGGGATCGGCTGAGTTTGCTGGCCCCGCGACGAACTTTCTCGCTCAAGGCGGTTCGCCGGGAGCATTTACCCCGAACCTTACTCCGGCATTCTTGCGAGCCAATGCAGGCTCATTGATTCTTCCGCAGATCGTTCCTTACGCTGATTCGATCGCGGTCTCGTACCAGCGCCAGATCGGTGCGGCTAACGGACTCGAGATTCGTTATCTGAGAACCCGAGGTAAATCATTGCCGGTTCAGGTTCAGCTTAACTCACGTCCGGTGGTTGATGCGGCAATGGTACTTCCGACCTTCCTCACCGCTCCGACTGTAGCTCAGGTAACCGCGCTTCCGACAATCACTCAAGTGATTGCCGCGAATCCCATTTTTGCGGGAGCTAATGTTGCTCCGAGGCAGTTGGCGTCGCAGGGTTTTAATGGAGTAATCACAGGCTTGCCTACGCCAATTGGATCTTCGAAGTACGATGGTCTCGCTGTCAGCCTGACCCGTCGATTTTCCAAGA
>JBEBGW010000241.1:0-6967 GCA_040081025.1 Pyrinomonadaceae bacterium
GCTCGATTTGTTCATTTCTCGACACGTGAAATGGATCCACGCCTTTGAGGTGAACGGTTTCAGCTCGTGGTCGGAGAACAAAGGAACGATCGATCTCGCCGAATCGATCGGGATGCCGCTAGTGACCGGTGGCGATCGTCACGGATGCAAGCCGAACACGGTGATCAACATTACGAACGCCTCGACGTTCTCCGAGTTTGTCGACGAAGTGAGGACTGACAAGCACAGCGAAGTCGTGCTTATGCCGGCTTACGAACAGCCGCTGCACTCGCGGCAGCTGGAGTCGTTTGCCGAGATCCTTTCCCATTATCCGCATTTTCGTGAAGAGCGACGGCGCTGGTTTCAGCGGGTGCATTTCGACAATGGAGACGGCGGAGGCGCACGCCCGCTTTCCGATTACGGCTGGATCAGGGGCGGGCCATTATGGCTTCGAATTGCTGTTTGGGTGCTTGGTGTCGCGGGAAGTCCCGTGATGAGACCAGCGTTTCGGATGGCCCGGAAGAAGCAAGATCGCCTTCCGAAGATCGCGAGTCCTGCCCCGCTTCCGGCTCGTCGTAACGATGATTCGGTCATCGAATTGACCTCCGATCCCGTTGGGTGAATTGTCGACTGAAGTCGAGGATAATTACGGTTTGTTGGAAGGCGGCTTTGCCCGCCTTTTGTTTTTAGATCCTGTTGTAATTCTGTGAGTAGTTCTATCCGGACGGCATTCTTTCCCGATTCATATCTGGAAGTAAACGGTGCCGCGATGACAAGCAAACGACTGACAGGGTACGCCCAGAGAATGGGCTACCCTTTTTTGTGTATTCACGCGGGACCGAAGACTGACACCTGGCAGGACGAAAATGTTTCTTACCTTTCGCTCAAGCGTTCGCCGGTAAGTTTCGCCTTGGATGAAGACCTTGCGTACGATCCGCTTTTCCAACGGCATACCGGAAAGGTCATCCGCGCTTTGATGGAGTTTCAGCCGGACGTGATCCACATTACCGGGTTGAATGACGTAAGCATCGTTGGAGCCTATCTCGCCTGGAAGCTGCAGATCCCGATGGTCGGATCGTGGCATACGAACATTCACGAGTTTGCCGCTACACGACTGGACCGTGCTCTTGCGTTTCTGCCCGCCGGGCCGCGGCTCAAGGTAACGCGGTTTGCGGAGAAGAACATAATGTACGGCTCGATCCAGTATTACCGGATGCCGAAGGTAATTCTCGCACCGAATCAGGAACTGATCGATGCTCTGCACAGGGGAACGAAACGGTCAGCCCGACTTATGACGCGCGGAGTAGATACGGACAAGTTCGCGCCCGACCGACGCACGGTAAACGACGGCGTATTTCGGCTCGGATCGGTCGGGCGGCTGCGTGCGGAGAAGAACGTACGGATGCTGGTCGAGCTTGAGAAGAACCTGATCGCTGCCGGAAAAGAGAATTTCAAGTTTCTGATCGTCGGCGAAGGTACTGAGCGGGAATATCTAGAAAAGAACCTTAAGAACGCGGAGTTTACCGGCTTTCTTGCCGGCGACGCTCTCTCGGAAGCCTATGCGAACATGGATGTTTTCATCTTTCCATCCGAGACTGACGCGTTCGGAAATGTGGCACAAGAAGCACACGCGTCTGGGGTTCCGGCGATCGTTAGCGATCAGGGCGGACCAAAATTCATCGTCTCCCATGGAGAAACCGGCTTCATCGCGAAAGACCTTGCCGAGTTTACAAGCTATACTATCGGGTTGATGGAAGATCGCTCTAAGCTCGAAGAAATGAAGCTATTGTCGCGTGCGAGCGCGATGTCGCGATCGTGGGATTCTGTGTTCGAAAGCGTTTACGCCGCGTATGCCGAAGCAATCTCGCTGGCCGAGTCTCAGAAATCTGAAGGAGAGCGAGAGGAATTAGCCTGAAGCCGATGAACGATATTACCTTCGAAGAGGCTCCGGCAATTCCGGAAACGCACACGATCGGTGAGGCCCTTCGAAGTGTCTGGAGCGACCCGGCCCAGTTCGTCACGAACTGGAACTACAAGGGAGCGGTCCTTAGCGGCGTTGTGCGAGCTCCGATATTTTTGTTCACATATCTTGCCGGCCGGGAAAGTCTTCGGCTTGCGGTGGGTGCGGCAACTGTCCAGTTTCTTTTCCGTTTTGCTTTTGCCGGAGTTGGCGGCACGCTTATCCAGAGCTTTCGCAGAGTCGAACCGGCTTGGAAGGCACTTGCTGCGGTGATGCTGATCCTTCCGGTGATCAGCCATCTCATCGAGTTCACGATACAGGCCCTATTCGCATATTTCACCTCGACGCAGGCGCATACCGACAACGCGATCCTGAGATCGATAACTGTGTCGATAATGTCGGCACTGTTCACACTTTTTGCGATGCGTCGAAATGTGATGACCGTGGGCGATGAACAGAGCCGCTCGCTGCTTCACGACGTTTCGCGGCTACCGAGGCTTGTGTTTGAGTTTTGTGCGTTCATCCCTAACGAGATCGCCTCATTCATTCGACGAGGAGCGTGGATCACCGCGGGGATCGCATTATTGAGCTTTGGAGCGTTCGCGCAGATCATGGTCTGGGCTCTTGTCAGCCGTCCCAACTGGACCTATGGCGGTGGGAAATCGGTCCCGCTTCTCAAGTATTTCGGCTTCGACGGCATGATCCTTATGGTCCTCGCCGTGATCGGCTCGCTCATCTGGTTCAACCGCAAGCACCATCGATAGTTTCCGCACGTGTCCGAACCCAAGATCAAATCAGTTCATATCACGAACTATTACCACAAGAACTCGGGTGGTATCAGCACGTCGTACAACAATCTGATGGCCGCGGCAGAGCGGCATCAGCGATACGTTCGACTTATCGTTCCCGGCGAGATCGAAGAAGTCGAGGACGTCAACGACTTCGCGAAGATCTACTACGTTCCGGCAAAGCAATCGCCCGTCTTCGACAAGCGGTACCGAGTGATGATGCCGTGGCAGTATATGCAGCCCGACTCGATCATTCGGAAGATCCTGCTCGAGGAGATGCCGGACATGGTCGAGGTGACCGATAAGTACACGCTCAGTATCTTCGGGCCGATGGTTCGCAAGAAAGGTTTTCAGCAGTTAGGCCGGCCGATGCTCGTGCACTTTTCGTGCGAGCGAATGGACGACAACATCGGCTCATTCCTGTCGAAAGGAAAACTTGGCCAATGGCTCGCTCGTCGGGTGATCGGCAACTATACGCTGCCGAGCTTCGATTATCACATCGCCAACTCCGCATATACCGCCGAAGAGTTTTACGATTCGCTCTCGCCCGAGAAGAATAAGGGTCGCAGCAATAGATTTCTGAATTGGTGTTGGCGATACTTCGCGGCCCCGAGAGTCGCGGCAAGCGAGCGGATCTTTGTGTGTCCTCGTGGAGTGGACGCGGTGCAGTTCACGCCTGAGCGCGATTCGGATGTCGTCAAGAAGGAAATGCGTGAGCGGGCCGGGATTCCCGCCGATTCGACTGTGCTTTTGTACGCCGGTCGTATTTCGCCGGAGAAGAATATAGGACTGCTGCTAAACGTGATGCGTGAGTTGGCGGACGATAAGGATCGCGATTATCGGCTGTTGATCGCCGGTGCCGGGCCGCAGGCCGAACGCTTAAACGAAGAAGCCGAGACGATGTTTCCCGGCAAGATGAACCAGCTCGGACATCTCGATAAGGACACGCTCTCGGATTACTACGCGAACGCAGACATCTTTATCCACCCGAATCCGAAGGAGCCGTTCGGGATCGCTCCACTGGAAGCAATGGCGTCCGGCGTTCCGACAGTCGCCCCGAACTCCGGCGGCATCTTGTCGTACGCGACGAACGACAATGCTTGGCTCGTCGAACCGACCGGCGAGGCGTTTGCCGTGGCGATCCGCGAGGTGATGGATAACGCGGATCTGCGTGCGGCGAAAGTAGCTAAAGCATTGGAAACGGCTCGAGCAAATACGCGCGAGGCTTCGACTGATCGGCTGTTCGCCACATACGATGAACTCTGGGAAGACTTCAAGGCCCGCCGCGAATTGTTCACGGATATTGAGAAAAGCAAGACGTTCGATTTCGTTAACAATGCGTTAACTTCGAAGGCCGATAAGGCGCTGTAACATCGGACTCGAACTAATATCGACCTTTGTGTCTCTGCGGTCGTCGCGGCTTTGCGTTAAAATTCTATAGATGCTCGAACTCGTCCTCGCAAATCTTAAGGTACGCCCGTTCCGCACGCTGATCAGCGTGATCGGTGTAGCGCTTGGCGTCGTGCTTGTCGTGATGTTCACGGGCCTGGCCCGCGGAATGACAAACGACATGGCAAAGCGTGCTTCCAATTGGAAGGCCGAGATCGTATTCACGCGTCCCGGAGCGATGGAATTGACGAGTTCAAATGCTTCAGTTTCAACAGCGTATGTTGATCGATTGATGCAGATCGAGGGCGTCGAATCGACCGTGCCGGTGATCCGCTATGTTTCGCCTGATACAAGCGGACGCTGGGGGATCACTCAGCTCGATGGGGTCGAGTGGGCTCCGTTTGCGGCGATGAACGAGATGTCGATCATCGAGGGGCGGCCCGCGACCACGGCCGACGAGGTCATTCTCGACGAACGACGGTTGATCGAAGACAAAGTTAAAGTTGGAGACTCGCTGAAGCTGTTCGGCGGCAAGGAATATAGGATCGTGGGGGTTTTCTCGCCGCCGTCGGGAGCTCGGATCAAGATGTCGCTCGGTGCGATGCAGGAAGCCCTTGAGTCTCCGGGTAAGTGTACCTACATTCTCGTTAAGATAAAGGACGGCCAGGACGCCGGCATCGTCGCGAACCGAATCAACGAAATTCTTCCGGGCAATAAGATCAATCTCACGAGCGATCTGATCATCGACGCTCAAGACCGCATTCCGGCACTACAGACATTTCTTCGTGTACTCGTCGGGCTCGGTGCCTTTGTCAGCACGATCTTTGTGCTGCTCTCGATGTACACGACCATCACCGAACGCCGCAAGGAGATCGGGATCCTGAAATCACTAGGTGCACCCAAGTCTTTCATCATTCGTGCGATCGAAGGCGAGGCTTTCATGATCGGCGTGCTCGGAGTGGTCGGCGGATTGATTGCCGCGTTCATCGCGTCCTTCGTGATCAGCAAGTTGTTCGATCTCGCGTTTGAATTCAGCCTCGGCTGGGTCGCGACTGCGGTTGCGATCGCCATCATTGGCAGTCTTGTTGGAGCGCTGTATCCTGCGTGGCGAGCCTCGGTGATCGACCCCGTCGAAGTTATGGCGAACGAATAATCACTTATCTATTTCCGATGACCGAAACAACTCTTCACTCGGCCGTACAAAACGAAAAACTTTCATCAAAACAAGGACTGCTCCAGAAGCTCTTTGCGGTCTGGTTTGACGCGTTTGTTTATAACCAGATCTGGGAAGATCCGCGCGTGGATATCGAGGCGTTGCAGCTCGATGGCAATTCGCGAATTCTGACGATCTCATCGGGCGGATGCAATGCGATGAATTATCTCGTCGAGGGGCCGGAAGCCGTAACGGCCGTCGATCTGAACAAGCATCATATTTATCTGCTTAATCTGAAGGTCGCGGCTTTGAAGCATTTGCCGAGCTATGAGAAGTTTTTCGCATTCTTCGGCGAAGGAAAAGGCGAGAACACGAATACGGATTATTTACGCTACATTCGCCCGAATCTTGATCGCGAAACGCGAGAGTTTTGGGAGTCGAACACGCTAGGCGGCGGAGTTTTGTACGGCGACAGGATCAGTTTCTTTACGAATGCGGGTCTTTATGAGCATTCGCGAAACGGGTATTTTCTGCGGTTCTTTCACAAGATCGCTAACGTTTTCGGATGCAGGCCGGACGAGGTTTTGAAGGCGAAATCTTTAGACGAGCAGGTGCAACTCTATGCAAAGCATGTCGATCCGTTCTTCGATACGCTCTTGATCAAGACGCTCGGGAAACTGCCCGTGACGATGTTCGGGCTCGGCATTCCGCCGCAGCAATATGACGAACTGAAGAAGGACGTTGGCGATGGCGGTTCGGTGATCGACATATACCGCGAACGTGCGAAACGGCTCGCGTGTGATTACCCGATCCAGGAGAACTATTTCGCGTGGCAGGCGTTCGGGCGAAAGTATGATACCGAGAATCGTCAGGCGGTGCCGGAATATCTGATGGAAGGGAATTACGAAACGTTAAGGTCGAATGCCGACAGATTGCGAACCAAAGTTGTATCTGCGACCGACGAGATCAAGAACAGCGAGTTCGGAACGTTCAATAGATTTGTATTCCTCGACGCCCAGGATTGGATGAACGCTGAGACGATGACTGAACTATGGTCCGCGATCGCGGAGAAAGCCGAGCCTGGTTCGCGGGTCATCTTCCGCACCGCCGGAGCCGAATCCCCCCTGCCGTCGAATCTGCCCGCTGAGCTTTTATCGAGGTCGTTCGAATACGAGAAGGAACTCTCCGAACGGCTATTCAAGGAAGATCGTGCGTCCATCTATGGCGGGTTTCATCTGTACGTGCTGAAATGATGGGCGAGGCGAAAACCGACAAACACTCCGCATTTGACGCGATGGACCGTATGTATCGCTTGCAGCGGTACTTCTACGATTTGACGCGGAAGTATTACCTGCTCGGCCGTGATCAACTGTTGAAGGAAATGAATGTCCAGGCGGGCGAGCGTGTACTCGAAGCTGGTTGCGGCACAGCCAGAAACTTGATCATTCTCGCCAAGCGACATCCCGATGCGATGTTCTATGGGCTTGATGCTTCGGCCGCGATGCTCGAGACGGCCCAGGATAAATCGGACGCGGCGGGGGTGACGAATCTCGAACTGAAGACCGCTCTCGCAGACGATTTCACGTTCGACGCAACATTCGGCCTGACCGAAAAGTTCGACAAGATCTTCTTTTCATATTCGATCTCCATGATCCCGCCGTGGCGCGAATCGATCGAGAACGCCCTCAATAATCTGAA
>JBEBGW010000242.1:0-6935 GCA_040081025.1 Pyrinomonadaceae bacterium
GAAGATCGAGAATAAAAGTGAAATAAATGAGATGAACGCGAGTTTTCGCATCGAAATGCCTCCGGTTTTTATCGATTCTTTATTCGCAGCGTATGTGCGGTTCGAAAGGAAAACCCCGAAGAACCGGGGTTTGTGACAAGAAAATTGGGGCTCGGCTCAGTCGGCGAGGCTTTCGAACGCCCGATCGACGAACTTGTAGTGTTTATCCTCGTCGTCGAGAACCGCTCCGAGAGCCTTATAGAACTCGATCGCGGCGAAATTCCATTCGAGAACCTGAAAGTCAATTCGCTCAAATCCGCGGGCCTTTCCCTTACGGGCAATTTCCTTCAGAAGCTTCTCGCCAAGGCCTCGGCCTCGAAATTCATCGCCGACATAGATGTCCTCGAGATAGTAGCCGCATTGCCCGCGGAAAGACGAAAATCGGGGATAGAAGATCGCGAAACCGCCCGTCTCCCCGCCGACCTCACATACAAGCCCTTCGACGAACGATGCCTCGCCGAACATCGCGTTGTAAAGGTCAGCCTCAGAGATCGTCAGAAACTCGGATAAGTTCTCGAACGCGGCGAAATCGCTCAACAGCGATATGATCACTGGAACGTCCGACTCCTGAGCCTCTCGAATGATGGTTTCCATAGATAAGGAAGTGCCACGTGCTCTCAAGCCGAAACCACGTGGCATCAATGAGTTACAGAGCCGGACTAGTTTCCGCGCCGACGAGCCGGAGCCGCGACCTTTTGAGGCGTGATCTTCTGCTCGTTTTTGAGCATTTCGATCGCCTCACCAGCATCTTTTTTGAATTTGTGCGTTTCCGGAGCTGCCGAAACGAACTTTTGAAGGACGTTGGCTCCTTCCTGGAGCTGTTCCTTATTGTTGTTGATGAACCCTGCGTTCACAAGGCTTAGGCCAAGCCCAACCAGGCCGTCCGGGTTCTCGGGAGCAGCCTCGACAACTTTTCGATACTCCGCGATCGCGTTGTCGGCATCGCCCGTCACTCGGTAGAGATCGCCCAAGATAAGTTTCGAGCTCTCCTTCTTGGCCGCATCCGTCTCCATGGCCTGATATTCGGGAAGCATTTCCTTAGCGAGAGCGATCTTGGTTTCGTCAACCTGCTCCGTCTGGGCCATCAACTTGAACGTCTCTGCGGCGCCGTTAACGGAATTTAACATCTGCGTTTCCTTGGCCTTTGGATCAGTAACCTCGGTCGCTGGCGCGTTCTTCATGATCGTCCAGGCCTTGTGATATCCGTCCGCTGCTTCGCCGAGGTCTGCCTTTACTTTCCCGAATGCGGCAACCTTGGCGCTTGCATCGGTATTCTTGACGTTCTCATTGTAGGTCTTCACGGAACGCTGACGCAGTGCGGCTCCGCGATTGTTCAGCAGTACCGGGGCGCTGCCGGCGTAGGTCGGGTTCGTCGCAATGCCTACATCATACTTTGAAATTGCAAGGTCCCAGTTCTTAGCTTCGAAGGCGGCATTTCCTTCCTTTAGAGAAGCATCGATGACCTTGTTGTCGGATTCGATCTTTGCGTTTTTCTCGGTTACTTCTTTAATTTTCGCGGCCCGTTCAGCTTCGGCCTTTTTTTGCTCCTCTGTGAGCTCTCCGGTCGAGCCACCGGCAGGTTGCGAAACAAGTTGGCGAACCTCGTCCGGCGTAAGTTTCGTTCCGTCTCCTTCCTCCATCTGGACCTTGAGTTCAGGCGACCGGCCGGGCCTGACGTTCGGATAGTAGGTCGGCTTTGCCCCTGGGCCGCTGAACGAAAGCACGTAGGTTGCTCCCATTTGCAAGCCGGCAAAAGTGAAGTTGCCGCGTTTGTCGGTCGTCGAAGCGGGGCCCGAGCCCTTGATATCCGTGCGAAAGGCTTCGACCGTGACACCTTCGATCGGGGCCGACGTGCCGTCCGCTTTCTTGATAATGACGTTGCCCGTAACCGCTGCTGTCTGGGCCATAACGGCCACGCCGAGAATGAATACAAACGAAAGAACTGTGACTAAACGAATCGTTGACTTGAACATTGAATCCTCCGAAATTTCCCCTTGGGGCGAAACTTGGTTTCGATGCAAAGGCAAGGGAAATGGTTTTATTGAATTAGGACAATCATAACCCAAAATCACTCGCAACTGCTACAACTTAGCTAGCTATTTCGCTTTCATTTGTTGTGTTATTCTCTGTTTTCCGCCTGAGAGGTAATCGAGAACGGATGAGAATCTATAACTTCAGCTCCGGCCCGGCGATGCTTCCCGAGCCGGTATTGGAAAGGGCCCGCGAAGAAATGCTGTCGCTGGGCGGTATAGGAATGAGCGTGATGGAGATCAGCCACCGCTCTGATCAGTTCGACTTGATCCTTCACGGAGCGGAGCAGGGAATTAGAGACCTTCTCGATATTCCGTCAAACTATCGCGTGCTTTTTCTCCAAGGCGGAGCCTCGACCCAGTTCGCGATGGTCCCGATGACCTTTCTGCCGAAAGGTTCGTCGGCCGATTACGTTGTCGCCGGATATTGGGGAAGGAAGGCTCTAGCCGAGGCAAACCGCGAAGGGAGTACGCGAGTGATCTGGAATGGCGAGGAAAGCGGATTCTCGCGGATCCCTTCCGCCGGGGAGATTCCTTTCTCACCGGATGCGGCATACGTTCACTACACATCGAACGAGACGATCGACGGTGTTGAGTTCAAGTACGATCTCGACGCGGGCGAGATTCCGGTAATCTGCGACGCGTGCTCAAACGTCCTGTCTAAGCCGATCGACATCGGGAAGTACGCGATGATCTATGCGGGTGCCCAGAAAAATATCGGCCCGAGCGGCGTTACGGTCGTGATCATTCGGGACGATATGATCGCGAAGGTTCCTTCCGGACTCCATCCGTTACTCGACTATCGGGCCCTCGCTGAGAGCGATTCGATGGTGAATACGCCGAACACCTGGGGCATCTACCTGATCGGACTTATATGCGATTGGTTGAAGGAGCAAGGTGGCGTTGCAGGAATTCAGAACAAGAACGAAGCGAAAGCGAAGGTGTTATATGACGCGATCGACTCGAGCGACGGATTCTATCGGGGACGGGCGGAGCGTTCGGCCCGGTCGACGATGAACGTTACTTTCAACCTTCAATCGGCCGAGCTCGAACGGCTTTTCGCGGAGCAAGCCGCGGAGAAGGGCATGGACGGGCTCGCGGGGCATCGTACCTCGGGCGGTATTCGAGCGTCGATCTACAATGCGTTTCCGGCGGCGGGGGTCGACGAGTTGATCGGCTTTATGCAGGAATTCGCGGCTCAGAACTCCTGATCCGCAAGAGCCACGAGTGCATCGGCCATCTCAGACTCCTCGTTGGGGGACACCGTTCGCAGATCCATTAAGAACCGGCCATCCGCGATACGACCTATTACAGGAATGTCTCGGGCCCTCATAAATTCGTCGATTTTCGCAGCTGGTCGATCTGGTGCCGAAACCGATATCAGCCAGGTTTTCGGCTTCACATCCGGTGCCGAACCGCCGCCGATCACCGATTCACCTTCGACGATCTCCAACCGGACTTTTCCGTCATGGCTCTTGACGAGTTCTTCGGATCGGTTCCGGATCACGTCCGGTTCGAGTGCCAGCATCCGCAGTGTTGGAATATCTTCGAAGTGAGTTCCGCGAGCATAGGAGGTCAAGGTTGCCTCGGTGGCCGCATAGGCTAGCTTGTCGACGCGTAGTACGCGATACAAAGGATGACGGCGGATAGCGTCGATTAGATCCTTCCGTCCGACGATGAATCCGGCCTGAACTCCTCCAAGCAATTTGTCGCCGCTGAACGCGACGAGGTCGACCCCGTCAGAGATCGACGAAGAAATGGTCGGCTCATCCAAACCAAATTCAGATAGATCGACAAGAGCTCCAGATCCCGCGTCCTCGAAGAACGGTATGCCCTTCTCGCGGGCGAGAGTTGACAGTTGAACGTTGGTCGGAGATTCGGTAAATCCGATTACGCGATAGTTCGAGGGGTGGACCCGCATCAGAAGCCCGGTAGAATCGGAGATCGCCCTTTCGTAGTCCGCGATCTTGGTTCGGTTCGTGGTGCCCACTTCCCG
Organism: Pyrinomonadaceae bacterium; assembly: GCA_040081025.1. Classification (GTDB taxonomy): domain Bacteria; phylum Acidobacteriota; class Blastocatellia; order Pyrinomonadales; family Pyrinomonadaceae; genus OLB17. Next base: position 4,066 of record JBEBGW010000242.1, read on the forward strand.
GAGAATCGCCCCGGATTCCTCAAGCACGTCAGGAACGCGGAAGTCTCCACCGATCTCAACGAGCTCACCTCGCGAGATTATCACGTCCTTTCCTTTCGCCAGAACCCGCAGTACCAGGAAGGCCGCAGCGGCACAGTTGTTCACGATCATCGCGGACTCTGCGCCCGTCAGTTCGCAAATCAAGGCTTCAGCACCGGCTCCACGCTTTCCTCGCGAACCTGAGCTGACATCATACTCAAGCGTGCAATAACCCGAGTTTTCTGCCATTGCCTGCCTTGCCTCCGAGGACAGGACCGAGCGGCCGAGATTTGTATGGATGACAACACCGGTAGCGTTGATCACTCGATTCATTCGAGCAGATCTTTCGCGGGAAAACGTTTCTTCGGCGATCTTCGCAAGTGCCGGAACTAGCTGTTCGCGATCGTGGTTTACAGACTGATCGAGAATCTCTCGCCGCAAACTCTCGATCGAGGAGCGGGCGATGCGAAGGGCTGTCGAATGTCCAGATGCGTCGGCGATCGAGACCAGTGGTTCGAGGGTCAGAAGTTCATCGATCGACGGCAGTTCCCGAAGCAATGAAGCCTTTTCGTGTTGCGACATAACCTAGCCAAAGGATACATCAATTTTGGAATGCCGCCATGATTCGGGGTTTCTAATAATGTGCCAGTTTTCGGCACCACTTCCCCGCCCACTCGATTTCGCAATGCTGCAAACAAACAACCTTTACCGACAAACCTCTACTCGACAAGAGGAAGCTGTGAATTTCGAAAAGCAGATCACCCGGCTTGAGGACGATATTCGCAAGCTGAAGATCGACTTCGATATCTACTTCAACGGATCGACGAAACGTCCACCGCTCGAAGCCCGGGCAAGGCTTGAATCGCAGATCAAGCGAATGCTCGACAATCGCTCGATGACATTCTCTCAGCGTTATCAACTGAATACTTTAGTTTCGCGTTTTACGTCATATAGAGAGCTTTGGCGCAGGACGCTAAAAACGCGGGGTGAAGAACTCATTTAGGGAAAAAGCACAAAAGGATAAAAGCGGATCTTGTGAGGGCAAGATCCGCTTTTTCTATTAGTATCACCGTTTTGAAGGAGCAGGAAAACGGCCTGTTTCGTTTAGTTTGCGTACGCAACCTTCTGGACGTTTTCGGCTTGGGGGCCCTTCGGTCCGTTAGTTACCTCAAACTCAACTTCCTGACCCTGGATCAAGGTCTTGTAGCCATCACCGGATATCGCGCTGTAATGTACGAAGATATCCTGCTCGCCGGCCTGCTCGATAAATCCGTAGCCTTTAGCGTTATTGAACCACTTGACCAAACCAACAGTCTTAGACATTTCCTGTTTCCTCCAACAACTACAAAATCGAAAGATAAATTCAAATCATCAATCGCAGCTCCGACAGCGGCACTAGTTCAGACACGGATACCATCACCCGGTGCTCGGATCCAAGAACGCCGACTAGAGACAAACAAAAAATCTTACAATGCAAGATCAATGGGGTTTATTTTTTGTATTGTTTAGCGATTGAACGAATGCGAATTTACTTGGAATTAACCTCGCTGTCAAGCAGTTTTTGCGGCGATGAAGGGAAAATCCATTAAAAAGATCCAATAGTTGCCGTGAAGGGTCTTCCACGAGACATTTTTGGTAAACTACGGTCGCCATGCCAAGCGAATACGGCCAGAACGCGCCGTTGTCATATAACAAATACCTTAAGGTTCGGGAGCTGATCCAGCTTCAGGAGACCCTGTCGGAGCCGGCGAGCCACGACGAACTCCTCTTTATCGTCATTCACCAGACATACGAGCTCTGGTTCAAGCAGATCCTGCACGAACTTGACGCAACGATAAAGTGGATGGACGAGGATCGCGTGTTCCGTGCTAACCACAGCCTCCGCGGCGTAGTTTCGATCGAGCGGATACTCGTTACCCAGATCCACATTCTCGAGTCAATGGCACCGATCGGCTTTCTCGAATTTCGTGACAAGCTCAATCCGGCGAGCGGATTCCAGTCGATGCAGTTTCGCGAGCTCGAGTTCGCGTCCGGAGCGAAAGATGAAAAGATACTAAAAACCTTCAGCGAAGATGAGTTTGCTTTCGAACGCCTGACCGAACGTTTTGGCGAGCCGTCGCTTGCCGATGCTTTTTGGGGGCTCATTGGCCGAAACGGGCTCGCTGTGGATTCGTTTGATGACCGAGTCCAGGCGACCGTCGAGATCCTGACTCATCCGGAAAAATACGCCGAGATCTACAACATGCAGGACCTCCTGATCGAGCATGACGAACTGATAATCTCGTGGCGTTACAACCACATCCAAATGGTCGAACGAATGCTCGGGATGAAGCGGGGCACCGGCGGTTCAGAGGGCGTCGGATATCTGATGACGACGCTGACCAAGAAATTTTTCCCCGAGCTCTGGGAGGCCCGGACGCATCTTCGAATTGAGCAGACACAATGAGAAAGACCGCGTTTTTACTGATCATTCTTTTGTCGGCCATTTCGACGTTGGCTCAGGCCGAGGTTACAAAGGTCACAATCCTTCATCTCAACGACACCTACCAGATGACGCCCGCCGACGGTGGCAAGCGGGGCGGGCTTGCACGCGTTCTTACGGTAAGGAAACGCGTTCTGCTGGAGAATCCGAACACATTGATGACGCTCGGGGGGGACACTGTTTCGCCATCGGTCGAGACGCGAACCTATCGCGGGGCCCAGATGATCGATGGGTGGAACGCGGTCGGGCTGGATTACGCAGTCTTCGGCAATCACGAGTTTGATATCAAGACCAACGAACTTCTCGATCGAATGAAAGAATCAAAGTTCACCTGGCTCGGAACGAACGTGATAGACACAAAGACTGGAAA
>JBEBGW010000015.1:0-24841 GCA_040081025.1 Pyrinomonadaceae bacterium
GGTGCCGGTCCTCCGCCCCCAGCCGGTTTTTCTCCGCGCGCAGAAACTGGTCGAAGGACTGGCCGCGGCGGATGAGATCTATTTGCCCGATCTGTTTCAGGCACAAATGCTTGCCTTGTTCGGCGATGGCATTCGCCCGCACATGGACCAGATCTATCTCGAGGCGATGCGGGTTCGAAACAAGGGGCTTTCGGCGATCGCGTTCGATAGGAATAAAAAATCAGTCGAGAACGAGGTTTCGGATGACAAATCTCGCGAGAAACTCGAAACTGTTTTGGGTAAATCACTCGATAGCGAAGCTCTATCGGACGAGGATGTTTATAAGGTCCTGAACATTCGAAGGGATATTCAGCGGCGCCGCAACGCGATCGAACGTATGCACCGCCTGGCGTCCGGGTTTGAGAAATCTCCTGTCACAAATGAAATGTCGCAGACGATCGTCGAGCTTGCGGATGACGCTAATACTGCGGCTGCTGCTCGGGCGTTCGCGGACGGTGCGACGAAAGAAGATTTCTACGCTCAGATGGAGCGGCTCGGGATCAAAGGCAAGGAAGCCGAAAAGCTATTTGTCGCCGGTCAGAATCTATTGAAGGCCGCACGTGAAGAGATCAAACAGAATCATGCCGAGATCGCGAGCGAAGTCGCCGCGGGTTCGAAGATGATCGAATCGATCCAAGATGCGATCTGGCAGGCCCGCGAGAAGGCCCATAGAAAGCAGAATACGATCAAAGCCGAGTTCGAACGGTTGAAGATGGGTAAAGCGCTCTATTACGCAACGACCATCTATACCGAAGCTCTCGACCTGTTCCGTAACCTGAAGGCAACGGGTGAATATTCGTTCGTGCTTAAGCAGGCTGGCCGCTATCTGGTTGGTGAACCCGTGCGCGGGCTGTTCAAGGCTGCGGCGGGTGTCGTGACGCGAAATGGATACGATTTGAAGGCTGACTTTCAGGAACAGGCCCAAGTCTGGAAAACCCTGCCGCGACTGACTTTCAATGCGGAAACGTTCGACGACATACGTCAGGATCCAAAAAAGTGGCTGGTGAATTCGTTTGGCAGTGAGCAGTACGGCAGGATCATCCAGGCTATAGAACACGACCCGTACTTTAATGAAGCAGCGCGGATGGGAGTTTCTTTCTCGACCGCCGGGAAGATCGGTACGGGGGCGAAGGCCGGGGAAGAACAGCTGGATTCCGAGACCGCGGAGAAGATCCCCCTTTACGGAAAATTCGTGAAGAAGTTCGATCACGCGATGGCGGGATTTCTTGATGCTCTTCGAATGATGATGTATCGACGTATGGCCGTCGAGCTTCGCCGACAGGGACTGGATCCTAAGAAGGACCGCCAAGAGTTCGAAGCGATCGCCCGCGATGTTACGCGAAGCACGGGGCGCGCCAATCGCGTCGATGAAAAGATGCCGCGTGTGCAGCAGGTAATCGACGGTATTACAGCGAGCCGTCTACCGTTCGCGACAAGCTATACGGTGAGTCATTTCCAGGTGCTAGGTGCCGACGCGAAGAACCTGACCGAAGCGACATATAAGCTGATCCGTTTTCAGCAGCTTCCGAAAGGAGCCCAGAAGGTGATGCTCGAACGTGCGGTTTCTTCGTATGTCGGTCTCGCGGTCACGTATTCGACGATGGCGATCATCTTCGGTGCGCTGGTGAGTCTCGACCCGGATGATGACGACTTCCTTAAATTCAAGTGGGGTAAATATCGCTATGATGTGTCGTTCGGTCTGCGAACCGAGCTTCGCTATATCTTCCGCATGATGTCGTCGGCATGGCGAGGCAATCGCGTGCCGAACGAAACGATCTATGATGCGGTCGCTTACTCGACCCGGTATGCCCGAAACAAACTGAACGTTCTGCCGGCATTCACTCTCGATATGATCCTTGGTAAGAATGTGATCGGAGAGAAAGTAACCTGGTCAGACTGGACGCGATGGGCAAGCCTCGTTGTTCCGATCACCTATTGGAATCTGGGCAAGGCGATCAAGGAAGATGGGATGAAGGGCTTTATGGCGACCACGCCCGAATTCGTCGGTATCAGCTCATCTATATATGAAGACCGGGCCGAAGAAGCGTCGACGCCGGCGGAGAAGCTTGCGCAGAAGATCAAGCAGATGAAAAAACCATGGTTCTCGCCGACAGAATACGCCGAGGAGATTGATAATGAGACATGGAAAGAGGTTTCGAAGGTTAAGGTCCGTAGCCGTAAAGGTGAGGATGTGTCGGCCGATGTGAAGCGTCTTAAGGACTCGGGCAAGATCAACGATCGGGTTGCCGAAGACGTTTTGAAGGCTCAGAGTAAATCTCTTCTTTTAGAGACGGTTGAAGATGCGCGGTTGAGCGAGAATGAGGTCAAGGCAGTTCGCAAGGCAGCAAACGCGGACGAGGGATTCATGCTTGATACGCGAAAGGGTTCGATCGCTGATCGGCTAAATAACGCGACTACCGACAAAGCCGTTGAGATCTGGAATGAAGTTTCCGAACGGCTCGACGATCAGCAGAAGTTGGAGTTTAGGAATAAGATGCTTGAGAAGGCAGAGAACGCGAACAAGCGTAGTACCCTGACGCCGAAAGAGATCGAGAATATTAAGAAGATCATTCCGGATTTCAACATTCAGCCGAAGGCTCCGAGTAAACCCAAAGCTCCGAACAAATCATCGGTGCCCAGTCTGGAAAAGGCATATTGATGATTCACCTGTCATTTACCTAAGCATTCACCTTAGGCGATAGGAGACGACTGCTTTAGAGCGGGGAGCGATGAGAGAAGCCCGCTAATACGGGCGTTAGATAGGCGTAAACTTGCAATAGTTACTCAGTAGAGCTTGCTTGGGGTGCGAGAGGTCGCAAGTTCAAATCTTGTCGTCCCGACCAATTGACGGGAATTCGGTCTTAGTTGATCGGATTCCCGTTTCTCAATCTTATCCGCAACACCGGCTTGAGAAATCCTTAGACATCGAACCAGCCCACGCCTATAATCCAACTCAGACGAACCTGATGGATTTCGAGAAGTTATTTAAGATATTGTCCTACGCGACCGTTTTTTGCGGGTTTTTCGCGTTGTGGATCGCGGGTGCGTTCACCATCATCGGAGCAGGGCTGTTTATTGCCACGATGATCGCGGCGTGGTTTCTCGAAGGCTCGCGATTTCAGGTTTCGGAACGAATCGGGACAGCCTTGATAGTTCTCGCGGTACCTGCATATTACTTCCTCGGTAAGTCCGGCTTCTTTTCCTTTGCCAACTCGGAATCGATGCTGCCGTCCATCCTTGCCCGGCTTATCTTGACACTCTCGGGAATCAAGCTGCTGCAGCGGAAGAGCGATCGCGACTGGATATTCCTATATATCATGGCGTTTTTTCAGGTGCTGCTCGCGGCGGGCCTGAGCATCAGCGTAATGTATCTCGCGGCGTTCGTTGCTTTCACGTTCTTCATGGTCGCGACGATCATTTTGTTTGAGATGCGAAAGACCGAACGGTCGGTGGAAGATAAGGCGACTGTGAAGCGTGATCCGACGGACAAGCGTGGACTTAGGCTTCCGGGGCTCGGCAGGATACCGGCGACATCATTCGTCCTTATCGCGTTGATCATCGCGTTCGCGACGCCGTTATTCTTTATCATCCCGCGTGTGGGTGGAGCAGGCATTGGAGCCGATCCCGGCAGTGTTTCACGCACGGGCTTCGCCGACGGGATCGAATTAGGCGGTAACAGCCGGATCCAACAGAGTGACGAGATCGTAATGCGCGTCCGGTTGGACGGAAGTGACACGACGGGGAACTTGAAATGGCGTGGGATCGCGCTTGATACGTTCAACGGAAAGGTGTGGAGCAAGTCGCGGCCAAATTCTCGCGAGCCTCGGACTAGGGCTGATAGGGATATTATTCAGGTGGATTACGCGACAGGTAGAGAGAGTTTGCTGCTGCAGACGGTCTACCTCGAACCGTTGGATACACCAGTCCTGTTCGCTGCTCCGCGTGCGGTTGGGGTGCAGGGAAATTTTCAGATCCTGATGCGGGACGCATACGGAGCCATCTATTTCCAGCGACCGGGCGAACGTATCAGTTACCGCGTTCTTTCGGATACTTCAGTGCCGCCAGTCGCTGATCTTCGTGCTGATCGTGAGGCCTATCCGATCGAGTTTTCCAACTATTTACAATTGCCAGATAAGGCCGATCCCAGGATCGAGGAGCTTGCCGCGTCACTGACAGTTAACACTCGGAATCGATACGACGCGGCCACGATCATCGAGAATTATCTGCAGACTCAGTTCGGCTACACGCTTGATCAAAAGGCAGGCGGTGACGACCCGCTCGCGGATTTTCTGTTCAATGTGAGAGAGGGACACTGCGAGTACTTTGCATCGGCGATGGCTCTGATGCTTCGATCGCAGGGGATAGCGACACGCGTCGTGACTGGGTTTCAGCAGGGTGAGTACAACGAAACTGCGGATGTTTTTGTGGTCAGGCAGCGTCACGCTCACGCGTGGGTCGAGGTCTATTTCCCCGATCAAGAAGCGTGGGTCTCATTTGACCCCACACCAGCTGCGGGACAGGGCGGACAATTTGCAGGAACGGGAATCACCGACCGCGTCACCAAGTATCTCGAAGCGCTTGAGATGTTCTGGATCCAGTACTTTGTCGCGTTCGATAATCAGGAGCAGCGATCGCTATTCACTAATCTCCGCCGCGGATTTCTAGATTATCAATCGTCGACGTCGAATTACTTTGAAACGATGCAGATCCTCGTCGCTGAGTGGTGGAAGGACGTTCAGGGCGAGAACGGTTTTGAGACGCGTGCGGCCGCGATCGGATATGCGACCGCGGCTGTCTTGCTGGTCGTTGCTGTTCTGATCGGGCTGTGGCTTGCGTGGAGGCGTCTCAAGAGAATTGCCATCTGGGCATGGATCAAGCGGTGGTTAACGCCGAAACCGAAACGCACCGTGATCGAGTTTTACGAGCGGATGGTCAGGCTTCTTGCGGAACGCGGACTTGTGCGGTCGGCCCATCAGACTCCGTTGGAGTTTGCTTACGCTACGGACATCCCCGAGGCGGTCTCGCTTACACAACGCTACAATTCCGTCAGGTTTGGCGAGGTTGAACTGTCAATGGAAGAACGGCATGAGATCGAGGAGTGGTTAGGCAGATTCTCCGCAAAGGGCTAAACTAATAGTTTGTCCTGCGGCCGTGATCGTAGGCCTTACGCGATGAAGAAGGTTGGATTTGTAAGTCTTGGCTGCCCGAAGAACCTCGTTGATTCAGAGGTGATGATGGGCCAACTCGCCGAGGCCGGATACGAGATAACGAATAGTGCCGACGATGCGGATACGGTCGTCGTCAATACCTGCGGGTTTATCGAATCCGCGAAGCAGGAATCGATCGACGCGATCCTCGAGGCGACGAGCCTGAAAGCCTCCGGAAAGGCGAAGCGGGTCATCGTCGCCGGCTGCCTCGTCGAGCGTTATCGCGACGATCTGATGAAGGAGCTTCCCGAGGTCGATGCGTTCATCGGTACCTCGCAGGTCAACGACATCCTTAAGGCGGCCGACGAAAAGTTCGATGCGAAGGAACTGACGATCACACCGATCGGTAACAAGACCGCCACATATCTTTACGACGAATACACGCCACGGATGCGGGCGACGCAATCTCACACCGCGTTTATCAAGATCGCTGAGGGATGCGATCGTCCGTGCGCGTTTTGCTCGATACCTTCAATGCGAGGATCGTTTCGATCGCGTCGATTCGGTTCGATCGTTGAGGAAGCTCGAAACCTCGCGAAACAGGGTGTAAGAGAAGTCGTTCTGATCGCGCAGGATTCGTCGCGATACGGTGAGGACCTTGGCGAGGTGGACGCACTGTCAGCACTTATCAGGGCCCTTGGCGAGATCGATGAGCTCGAATGGGTGCGCGTAATGTACGCCTACCCGACGCATATCTCAGACGCATTTCTGGACGCGATCGCGGAAACTCCGAAGGCAGTGAAGTATCTCGATATGCCGCTGCAGCATGGGTCGCGGAACGTTCTCAAGCTAATGAAGCGTGGCGGAACTCGTGAATCGCTCGAGAAGTTGATCGCACGAGTGCGGAAGCGAGTCCCTGGCATCGCGATCCGTACTACGTTTATCACAGGATTCCCGGGCGAGGCCGAAGAAGATTTTGAGGAGCTGATCAAATTCATTCAGAACTGCCGGTTCGATAACGTAGGCGTGTTTACCTACTCAGACGAAGAAGGAACCCCGGCGTTCGATCTGCCGAACAAGGTTGATGCGAAGATCGCCGAGAACCGTCGCATCAGGCTGATGAAGGAACAAGCGAAGATCAGTAAGAGCCTGAACAAGTTGAAGGTCGGCACAACGCGTCGTGTGTTGTTTGAAGGGTTGTCGCAGGAATCGGATCTGCTGTTTCAAGGTCGTCTTGAAGGACAGGCCGAGGAGATCGATGGCTACATTCTTATCAACGATATGCCTGAGGGCTTCGAGCCGAAGGTTGGCGAGATCTACAGCGTGAATATCACTGAGGCTTTGGACTACGATCTGGTCGGTAAGATCGTTTAGTTGGTGCTTACGTTGGAAAAACAAAAAGGCTGCCGTTAGAATCGGCAGCCTTTACTTTTTGGGAATGCGGTTCCCGTCTAGAATCCGCCGACGAAATCGAGACCGGTCAACTCATCCTCCAACGAGAAGAATCGTGAACTTTCCGCAAAACGATATCGACGATGGGCAATGCTGAGCATATAAAACCCGCCGACCTCGACATCGCTTATCGAATAGTAACCGAAGGTGTTCGTTGTGACGCTGCGAACGGCTCCGGTAGACAGATCCTGAAGTGTAACGATCGCCCCGCTAACCCCGCGAGAATCCATCAACGTTGCTCGTCCGGATAGCTTTACCTTGGCGGCGCTCGCTCCAAGTTGAAGGTTCTTAAAGGTACAGACGACGCTTTGGCCCGATTGCGGAGTGACGCTTACCTTCCGTGCGGCAAAGTTAACGTTGATGTTACCTGCTGCCGTACCGGTGCAGGAGAGGTCCGAAAGAGTCCAACCCAAGGTTATGGCTTCAGTTGCCGAAACTGTCGTTGACGGACTTACCGCAACGGAGATCCGATCCGGTCCGACGACATTGTTGTCAACGAGTGAAAAATTAGTCGGCGTCATTCCGGTAGCTGTGAAGGCAAAGGCCTGAGTCGATCCATTTATCTGGTTCGCCGTTTGGACTTCTTTGATAAACGTGACGCGGGTGCTGGCGCAGTCCTTATCGATATTCGCGATCTTAAAGTAATCGTTGCTTTGATCGACTCGAGCGGCGACGACAAGGACATTTCCGACTGCGGATCCAGCGTTGATGTCGGCGTCCCGCGACGTCGTAGCCGACGTGGAGTTGGTTTCGTTCGCAAACCCTGCCAACAACGCGTCGCTCATCGTCAAAGCACTCGTATAGGGATTCGCGGCGTTGCCGATCCAGACGCTAATGTCGCTGTCGGTTGTGACGCTCTCCAACTGAACCATATCAACAGACACGGGCTGATCGAACGCAAACAGAACGTAGTTAATAAGGCCGTCGCTATCAACCTTATGCGAAGGATCACCGCCGTCCTCGGCTCGATCCGTAACACCAAGTCCCGCTGAGCCGTACTGTCCTAAATAGGCCGTCTGCCAGGTTCCGGTATCCTTTGTTCGTGACCAAGCACGAGCCTTGACATTTACTCCGCCTCCGGAGTAAGTCCTAATATTTCCGTAGGTTTCGGATGTGCTGTCGCCACCCGTCGTAAAATTGATGTGTCCGTCGGTACAGCCGGTCGTTTCGACTTCCAGAGGATCTTTGTTGATTTCGATTTCTGTCGTTTTTGCTCCCTTCAAAGCTCTTTGGGCGTATGTCGGGACGACTTGTGAGGAAAGAATTGCGGCCAGTGTGACCACAGCGCATAGATCGAGATACGAGCGCAATTTATTGCGTACTTTCATAGTTACTCCTAATATTTCTCTGGCCAAATAAGGCCCCGCAGACCCTATGCCCGGCAGACTGGTAGGAGTAGCCATTCGAGCTCAATTAATTACTTGTATCGGGTGAACAGTCTGAATGGTAACGCAGTTCCAATAAAATTCCAACCATTCGGGCTGGGGGGTTAGAATTTGAAACCAAATTGCGAGATTTCCTGTAAATATAAATGTTAATCAGACGATCCCGCTCAAACTGGAAAATTGATACATGAAAAAATTAAGATCACTTTTGTCGATACTTCTGACCTTTCTCGTCGTTTCTCAAGGCATCGTGTTCGCGCAGGGAACTGCCACCGCCGGTGAGATCAATGACCGCATCCGCAAAGAGGGAATGGATAATTCCCAAATTTTGAAAACCCTTCACACGCTGACAGACGTCTACGGGCCACGGCTTACGGGCTCGCCGAAGCTAAAAGCGGCCGGCGATTGGGCTACTTCACAAATGAAGTCGTGGGGATTTGACCGCGTGGATATGGAGCCCTGGGAGTGGGGAAATGTCGGTTGGGCGAATGAACGCGCGGCGGGCTACGTCACGGCTCCTGTGAAGGACAATCTAACGTTCGAGGTTCTCGCTTGGACACCGAGCACAACTGGTGCAGTTACGGGCGAAGCGTTTCAGATCATCCTTCCTTCGCGGCCGACTCAAACCGAACTTGATGCCTATTTCAACAGCATCCGCTCGCAGATTAATGGCAAGATCGTGATATGGGGGAATCCGGCAACTATCCCTGTAAACTTCGAACCGCCTGCAAAGCGGATCGCGGACGACGTTATTGCTCGAAGGTTCGATCCGAATCCTTCGGCATCACCGAACCCGCAAGGGCCGCCTCGCCAGTTTCAGCCGCCCGCACAAGAGCCGAAACCGGGGGCTCTGTCGGGCGCGGACGTGAACACCCAGGTTAACGCGTTCCTTATTGCAAGCGGCGTGAAGGTTCGAGTAAATGATGCGGGTCGCGAACACGGGCAGATCCGGGCATTCTCGAACGGCTACGACCCTACCAAAGTTGTCCCGACCGTCGTGATGCGGAACGAGGATTTCGGTCGGATCGTTCGATTGATGAAGGACGGAAGTAAGGTCGAGCTTGAGTTCGACATTCGCAACCAGATCTATCCGGAAGGCAAAACCTCTTACAACACGATCGGGGAGATCACGGGGTCGGACAAGGCTGATGAAGTGATCATGCTGGGCGGCCACCTGGATTCGTGGCATGCGGCGACCGGAGCGACTGACAATGCGATCGGCTGTGCCGTGATGATGGAAGCTGCCCGCATTTTGAAGGCAATCGGCGTAAAACCTCGTCGTACTATCCGCGTCGCTCTTTGGAGCGGGGAGGAGCAGGGCCTGCTTGGTTCGCAAGCCTACGTCAAGAAGCATTTCGGCTCCGCTGAGGCTCCGACGCCTGCGTACACTAAGTTTGGCGGATACTTCAACATCGACTCTGGAACCGGCCGTGCTCGTGGATTCGGCGTCTTTGGACCACCTGAGGCCGCTGGGCAGCTTCGGGCGATAACCGGAAGCAGTTTTGCTGAGTACGGATTCGGAGGAGCTTCTGCGTCAGCCAGTCGAGGGCTCGGTGGCTCGGATCACACTTCGTTCAACCAGGCCGGATTGCCCGGTATTGGCGTCCAGCAGGACCCGATCGAATACGGCACGCATACGTGGCATACGAATCTCGACACGTACGAACGTGTAGTCGAGGAGGATGTGAAGAAGTCGGCGGTCATCATTGCGGCTGCGGTTTACCAGCTCGCGATGGCGGACAGCTTGCTGCCGCGATTTGCACCAGACAAAATGCCGGCATTGCCGAACAGGAACTAGTACGTTTTGTATCAAAGATGAGAGCGGGTCGTTTGGCCCGCTTTTTTGCGCAATCGTATCCAAGCGATTTCTCGCGACAAAAGTTTCGGTGTAGAATTTGCGTACATCCTGCTTTTCAATCGGAGATAACACTAAATGGAATTCATTGCGAATCTCAATCTCCTTGTACTCTTCGCCATCATCGGAGGTCTCGGTTTTGTTTTTCTATTGGTCTCGCTGGTGGTCGGAGACGTGTTCGAGGCGGTCGGATTCGATCTTGATGGCGGAGCCACCGGAACCGATTTCGGCCTACTCGATAGCCGAGTGATTGCCGTGTTTCTCACTGCATTCGGCGGTTTTGGCGTTATCGCCGCTCAGAACGGTTTCGGTGCGGTTGGCTCATCGATCGCGGGGCTGATCGGCGGAGTTGCATTCGCGGCCGTCGTATCGGTTTTCGGCAGAGTTCTTATCGGCCAGCAGGCATCGAGCAGTGTTTCGGACGAAGATCTTCTCGGACGAACCGCTCAGGTGACCGTTGCGATCAAGGCAGGAGCCGTTGGTCAGATCACGGCTAAGATCGGCGACGAGCGGGTCGAGCGGGTCGCGCGAGCTAAGGATGGCAGTGAAATAGCCACTGGTTCTATTGTCAAGGTCGATGCGGTTATAGGCGACGCGGTCATTGTTGTCCCCGAAGAATTACGCCCTTACTAATATGCGGGCTTCCGCAATTCAGGAGTACCCCAAATGCAAGAACTGTTGAACGCACCGGTATTGTTAACGGTCCTCGCGATCGTCGTGATCGTGATCGCGTTGCTGATCGCTTTAATGCTGATCAGTCGCAACTACATCAAGGTCTCGCCGAATCAGGCTGCCGTCATTTCGGGACGCAGGCGAAAACTCGCCGACGGAACGATTGCAGGCTATCGACTCGTACGCGGCGGTGCGACGCTGGTATTTCCATTCCTGGAAAAGGTCGAATACCTGGACCTTAACGTGATAACGGTGCCCCTCGCCACCCAGCGGGCCTACACCGTCCAGGGCGTGCCAGTTTCGGTGAAGGCCGTGGCAAACGTGAAAATAAAGGGCGACGACACGAGCCTGCGGGCTGCTTCCGAGCGGTTTTTGGGCATGCCTCAGGATGTTTTCCATCAGCTTGTCTTTCAAACTCTCGAAGGCCATTTACGTGCGATCCTCGGCACATTGACGGTCGAAGAGATCAACAACGATCGCCAGAGTTTTGCGCAAAAGTTGTTGACGGAGGCCGCCGGCGATCTTGAAAAAATGGGTATTGGCCTTGATGCCCTAACGATCCAGGAAATTTCTGACGAAGAAGGATATCTGGATGCCCTCGGCAAACGCCGAACCGCCGAGGTAAAACGTGACGCCGAGATCGGCCAGGCCGAGGCGAACCGCGATTCGAAGATCAAGGCCTCACTCGCGTTGCAGGAAGGCGAAAAAGTTCGCCTGGAAACCGAGGCTTTGATAGCTCAATCTACTCGCGAAACCGAGATCCAGAAAGCCCAGGTCCAGGCAGAGATCGAATCTGAACGTGCAAAATCACTGCAGGCCGGCCCGCTCGCCGACGCCAAGGCTCAGCAGCAGGTCACGGTTGAAGAGGTCCGCGTAGAACAGGTTCGCACACAGGAACAGATCGCCGTTCAGGAGCAGGAAGTTCTCAGAAAAGAGAAGGAGCTCGAGGCGACGGTCGTTAAACAGGCTGAAGCGGATCGGAAAGCTGCGGTTCTTCGAGCGCAAGGTTTGCAGGAAGCCCAGATCCTTGAGGCCGAAGGCCGTAAGCAGGCGCTTATAGCGACAGCCGAAGCAGAGGCTCAAAAGCTGCAGCGGGAAGGTCAGGGACGTGCATCGGCGGTCGAGGCGGAAGGCAAGGCTGAGGCCGAGAAGATCCGCGCGGTCGGTCTGGCCGAAGCCGAAAAACTGCAGGCAAAAGGTTTGGCAGAGGCGAAATCTATTGAAGCGCAGGGGCTCGCGGAAGCAGCTGCGATCAAGGAAAAGGCGGCAGCATGGCGTGAGTTTAACGATGCGGCGAGACTGCAGACGATCCTCGAGAAACTTCCCGCGATCATCGCATCGACTGCACCCGTCTTCCAGGCTGTCGCCGAGCCGCTTGGCAAGATCGATAAGGTTGTAATGATCGACCAGGGAGCCAACGGCGAGGGCGGCGGGATCAACCGATTCGCCCAGACCGGACCGACGCTGATCTTCGGCCTCCTTCAACAATTGCAAGCGTTGGGATTGTCGTGGCCGGAAATATTGGCCCAATTGGGTGTCGAATCCAATGGTGGATCGGGAGAAAAGGCAGTCACGCCGGCAAAACCAGCTACACCACCTGAAGATGGCAAGGATGGGTAAAGGTTGGCATTGCCATCAAGGGATTCTTCGGAACCGCTGCCGTCAGCTAAAGCAGACGGCAGCTATTTTTTCATAGGTTTTAGACACTGTTTGCCGGTTTCATCACCTGAATTTTGTCCCATTCCATTGTGTCCCACTGTCCCACACACAACGAATTTATTGTTTAGGCGTATTTTTCTGATTTTCAAAGATCCGAGCCAAAGAGAATGTATCAGGCATAGGCGAATGTGTCAATAGTTAGACGTCCGCCGATACAACGGCAATTACTTGATTGCTGGTTAATCGATCGGGAAAGAAGGACAGAGATCAGCGAGAACACATTCATGACACTTAGGCTTGCGGGCGTTGCATATTTGTCGGCCGTGAAAGATCAGCCAATGCGAGAACATCACCCAGTCTTTCTTCGGAACTAATTCTTGAAGGTCGCGTTCGATCTTCTCAGGCGTCGTCTGGTCGGTGAGCCCTAGCCGTTGGGAAAGGCGGCTAACGTGGGTATCGACCACGACTCCGCTTGCTATCCCGAATGCGTTTCCGAGCACTACGTTTCCGGTCTTCCGAGCCACGCCGCCTAGCGTTAATATCTCGTCCATCGTCCGCGGGATCTCGCCGCCGTAGACCTCGATCAGCCGCTGACTTGCCGCTTTGATGTTCTTCGCCTTATTCCGAAAGAAGCCGGTCGAATGGATATCTTTTTCAAGCTCATGCTGCGAAGCATTGACGAAGTCTGCAGGTCCTCGATACTTCCGAAATAGATCTGCAGTGACAATATTTACACGAGCATCGGTGCATTGGGCCGATAGGATCGTGGCTATTAGAAGTTCAAATGGACTCGTGTGATTCAGCGCGCAGTGGGCCTCCGGGTACGCTTTCTTCAGCCGCTTGATGATCTCGGCGGTACGTTTCTTGCGATCGGGGATCATTGTGAACTCTGAGGCTAGAAAAGATGCGGGCAAAATGCAAACAGGCCGCCGTTTCGCTAGAATCGAGTTTCACACACTTCGCTATTCATGAAAGTTCCTTTACTTGATCTAGCCGAACAGAACAGTCAACTTCGCCCCGAGATAGAGGCGGCACTCGGCCGCGTGCTCGATACCAATGGATTTATTCTCGGCTCCGAGGTGAAAGCTTTAGAAGACGAGCTCGCGGTCTATTGCGGAACGAAATACGCGATCGGCTGTGCGTCGGGAAGCGACGCGTTGCTGCTCGCGTTAATGGCTCTGGAGGTTAAGGCCGGAGATGAGGTCATCACGACGCCTTACAGCTTTTTCGCTACTGTAAGCGCGATAACGCGTCTTGGAGCCATACCCGTATTTGTCGACATCGATCCGGCAACGTACAACCTCGATGTTTCACAGGTCGAGGCGAAGATCACGGATCGGACCAAGGCGATCCAGCCAGTTCACCTTTACGGCCAGTGTGTCGATATGGCTGCTCTTCGGGAGGTCTCGTCGAAACGCGGGATCCCGCTCGTCGAGGACGCAGCTCAGGCGATCGGTGCCGAAGAGGACGGCGTCCGGGCAGGAGCGATGAGCGAGATCGGGTGTTTTTCGTTCTATCCGTCGAAAAATCTCGGCGGCATGGGCGATGGCGGGTTCATGACCACGAATGACGATGCGCTTGCTGAGAAACTATTTGCTCTACGCGTGCATGGTTCGAAGGAACGCTACTATCACAAATGGGTCGGACTTAATTCGCGACTCGATGGTTTTCAGGGGGCGGTACTTCGCGTAAAGTTACCGCATCTTGACTCCTGGACCGACAAACGAAAGGCAAACGCGGACCTGTACCGGGAACTATTCACGGATGCCGGTTTGGGCGAGCACGTATCTCCACCGTTCGAACAGGAGAATGTCAGGCATATCTACAATCAATATGTCGTACGCGTTCCGGGTCGCCGCGACGAATTGCGAGCACATTTGAATGAAGCAGGCGTCGGAACAGACATTTACTATCCGGTTCCACTTCATCTGCAGGAGTGTTTCGGATACGTCGGCTATCGTCCTGGTGATATGCCCGAGTCTGAACGCGCCGCGGCGGAAACTCTGGCTCTTCCGATATTCCCGGAGCTACGGCCCGACCAACAGAATTATGTCGTTGACAAGATAGCTGAGTTTTTCAAATAACTGATCTCACGAGTGCCGGACCACGTTTCGACCATCACCGGGCCAACGATAACGCGAGCAATAGCTCTCGCGGCGATGCTTGTTGCGATTACGTTTTCGTGGTTCGCCATTCGATGGCAGATCGGCGATCTGTTTGCCGATGTCACGTCCGCAGGATCGCCGGATGCCGCGGAGATCGCTGCTACTTCGATCGCCCTCGCACCGGCGAGTCCACGAGGATATTGGCTCGCGGGGGCGACGTTGAAGACAGCGTTCGATGATCAGAGCCTCGGTGCCGCGATCGATAAGTATGAAGAGGCGGTTCGACGTTCGCCAAGTCACTATCGTGCGTGGGCCGAGCTCGGGCGGATCAACGAGCAAGCTGGTCGATACGAACAAGCGGAATCGGCTTTTCGACACGCGATCGCACTTGCACCTGAATACACGATCCCGCATTGGCAGGCAGGGAACTTTTATTTACGGCGTGGCCGGATCTCTGAGGCGGTCGCCGATTTCAACTCCGCTGCAAAACATAGCAGTCCTTATAGGATTCAGATCTTCTCTACCGCGTGGAGTGTCCTAGGGCAAGACACGCAACAGGTCGAACAGTTCCTGACTGACTCCGGCGATTCCAAGGCGACGCTCGCTTATTTTTATGGATCGATCGACCGACCGGACGACGCGATCCGGGTCTGGAATATGATCGAATCCGACCGAAAGGAGCAGTATCAATGGCAAGTAAATGCTCTCGCCCGTGACCTCCTCACCCACCGATCATACCGAGGAGCCCTCGAATTTTCTCGGCAGGCGGGCACCGATCCGGACGCTCGGCCAGAAGTGATCACAAACGGTGACTTTGAGCTTCCGATCAAG
Organism: Pyrinomonadaceae bacterium; assembly: GCA_040081025.1. Lineage (GTDB taxonomy): Bacteria > Acidobacteriota > Blastocatellia > Pyrinomonadales > Pyrinomonadaceae > OLB17. The sequence continues at coordinate 15,146 of JBEBGW010000015.1, forward strand.
GGTTCTGAGCGAGATCTTAGATTTGACTGGACCATCGCCAGGCTGGACGGAAAGATCGATGTTTCGGCAGATGCTTCAACCATGCACGGTGCACGACGCAGCTTGAAGTTTATGCTTCGCGGCTACAATAAGCCGCAGTTTCACGTTATTCGACAAGCTGTTGCGGTATCGCCTGGCGAGCGGTATCGCTTGTCGTTTTGGATGCGAACGGAGAACCTTCGCGGTACGGGCCTGCCGTTAATCGAAGTTCGAAATGCCAAGAATGACCAGATGATAGGGTCTTCGCCGGCCTTTGCCACCGGAACGAATGACTGGCAACGAATCGATATCGATATTGCCGTGCCGGAAGGACGAGACGGTATTTACTTGGTTACTGGCCGCGAGCCTTGCCCGGACGAGTGTTTGCTGACAGGTATCTTCTGGCTCGATGATTTTTCGCTTGCGCGGCTGCAGTAGATCACAATTGGAAGCTAGAACTAAACTCGATAAGGTCGGCTACGCGATGATCTTTGTGCTCATCGCATTCGCGACGCTTCTTTACGGTGCGGTACATCAAGGCGTTCTGGCGTTGGTTTACATATCGATCGTACTCATGGTGGTGCTTTGGGCCGCCGACGGACTTCGGTTCGGATCGATCAGGTTTGGCCGCGAGCCGATTCAGCTGATTCTCTTCGCAGCGGCATTGTATGGGCTGTTTCAGGTCATGCCCGCTGGAACAGTGAGTGCGACTGGCGGCGTTGATGGTATTCCATGGACGATTTCGCTGGATCCGTTTGCGACACAGGTAAACGCACTGCATTTCCTGGCCTTGGGCCTATTTCTCGCATTCGTATGCCAATCGATCGATTCAGCGAACCGCCTTCGTAAACTTGCGATCTTCATAACCACTTTTGGGGCCTTCTATGCCTTTTACGCGATCCTGCAGTCGCTGCTGAGTCCGACCATGATCTTTGGACTGCTCGAACGGCCGATGCCGTTCGGATCTTTCGTCAGCCGAAACAATTTCGCTGGCTTGATGGAAATGGCCGTTGCGATTCCTCTAGGAATGGTGTTGTCGGGTTCTATCTCGAAAGACAAACGGCTGATCTACCTTACCGCGGCCGTACTGATGGGAATTTCGATCGTTCTGAGCGGATCACGCGGCGGCTTGATCGCGTTGGTCGTCCAGATCGGATTCCTGGGCTTCATCACCTATTCTCTGCGAGATCGTAGTTCTAAACTGCTGAAGGTAGGCTTAGCGGCAGGAATTCTGGCCGCCATCATCCTGGGAACCGCTTTCGTCGGTGGCGAGAATGCCCTATCAAGGATCAGGGAAGATCAGACGACTGCAGAAGGAGTTGTAACCCGCCCTCAGATCTGGAAGGTTACCGTTAAGATGATCGGCGCTAATTTGCCATTCGGCGTTGGACTCGGTGCGTATGGGGTCGCCTATACGAAATACGACGAGGCAAGTGGGTTTGAGCGGGTTGAGCAGGCCCACAACGACTATCTGCAGGTCGTGTCCGATGGCGGGATCGTCGGCGGAGCGCTCGGGTTAGCTTTTCTTTTTCTTGTGTTCAAACTCGGCTGGAAGGCGTCTCGAGTATCGAACCTGGAGCGTCGCGGGATCGCCTCCGGAGCTTTTGCCGGGATCTTTGGAGTACTGCTTCACAGCTTATTCGATTTTGTTCTTCACACGACCGCGATCGCACTTCTATTTCTGACGTTGGTCGGAATGCTTGTCGCAGCTGGATCGAGATTTCCTGACGACACTTCCGAACCCGAAAGACGTCGTCGACGGACCAAGACTGCTACTGCAGCATGACCCTACGCGACAGTCTTCAAGAGCCTGTCGTACAATACGAATTTATGATCGAACGCGAACAGATAGAAATGGACGTGGTTTTTGTCGGTGCGGGGCCGGCGAATCTTGCGGGTGCTCTTTGGTTGAAGCAGAAGATCGCCGAGCACGATGAACTTGTCGAGCGTGGGATCAAATCCGGCAACAAGATCGGTGAGATCGAGATCGGCATCGTCGAGAAAGGATCGTTCGTCGGTGCTCACATCCTGAGCGGTGCCGTCATGGATCCGATCGCGATCCGCGAGTTGATGCCGGATTTTCTTGAGCAAGGATGCCCGGTCGATTCTGTCGTCACCGAAGACGCTTTCTGGTATCTCACCGATAACAGGGGCATCAATGCGCCGCTCGTACCGCCGCCCCTAAAAAATAAAGGCAAGTACATTCTTAGCCTGAGCAAGATGTGCGAATGGCTCGGCGAAAAATGCGAGGAAGCCGGTATCAACATCTTTCCGGAGTTTCCCGCCAGCGAGGCCCTCTACGATGAGAACGATCGCGTGATCGGAATCCGCACCGGCGATAAGGGGATCGACAAAGAAGGCCATCCGAAAGATAACTTTGAACCTGGCGTCGATCTACTGGCGAAGGTGACAGTTCTCGGTGAAGGCTCGCGCGGAAGTCTTGCGAAACAATTGATGGCACGGCTCGGCCTGATGGAAGGCAAGGAGTCGCAGGTCTTCTCGATCGGCGTCAAGGAGCTTTGGGAAGTTCCTGAAGGGAATTTTGATCAGGGTAAGGTGGTTCACACGCTTGGCTTTCCGTCGGACACGCAGACGTACGGCGGCGGCTGGATCTATGGGATGAAGGACAATGTGATCAGCGTTGGCTATGTCACTGGCCTTGACTACAAAGATCCGAACATCGATCCGCATGCCGAGTTCCAGAAATTCAAGACCCATCCAAAAGTCGCCGAAGTCTTGAAAGGCGGCAAGATGATCAAGTACGGAGCGAAGACGATCAACGCCGGCGGATATTGGACAATGCCAAAGCTCTATGCGGACGGCGTCCTTCTCGTTGGCGATACCGCATCGTTCCTGAATGGCCAGCGTATCAAAGGGATCCACACTGCGATGAAGTCGGGGATGTTGGCTGCCGAAACGATAGTCGATGCACTTGCTCACGGTGACACATCGTCGCATCACCTCAAGCATTTCGAAGAGAAGGTGAATCTGAGCTGGATCTATGACGAGCTGCACCCGGTACGAAACTTTCACGCGTCGTTTCAGAGCGGTCGATGGTCTGCGTTGATCAATAGCGGACTTCAATTCGTAACGAAGGGCTTAGCCTGGGGGTTTCTTCCGAAGGAGCATCACATTGCCGGTCATGAGCGAATGGAACATCAGTCGAATGGTCACGGAGCGATGCTTCCGACGGAACATCTACGGCTGGATCGTTACAAAGACGTGCCTTTCGACAAGGAACTGACCTTCGACAAGGTCACGGATGTATATCATGCGGGTGTCGGCCATGACGAGGATCAACCATCGCACCTGCACGTCCTCGACCCCGAAATTTGCGCAACGCGCTGTGCCGAGGAGTACGGCAACCCATGCCAGCGTTTCTGTCCGGCGGCCGTCTACGAGATGGAAGAGAGAAATGGCCGGAAGGAATTGAAGGTTAACTTCTCAAACTGTGTCCACTGCAAGACCTGCGACATCGCCGATCCCTATCAGATCATTAATTGGGTGACTCCCGAGGGCGGCGGCGGTCCGAATTATAAGGGAATGTAGCGGCCGAACGTTTCCATCGGAAACGAAATTTATTGACAACCAGAGGGCCTAAACGTGACCGACGAGAAAGATAGTTCGACAACGTAAAAAGCCGTCCTGATTCAGGACGGCTTTTATTTATCTCTTGAACTCAAACTAGTTTTTCGAGGATCTTAAAGTTAATCTTCTTTTCCTCAAGTTCACGCATAGCGACGCGGGTCGCCTTGTGCTTTCGCGTATCAATCTCCGTACGCGAAAGTGCCCCGCGCTGGAGCTGTTTGCTGCGCTGAGCCGCGAGCAAGATCATGCGATACTTCGAATCGATCGCGGGCGGATCGATAACTTCGTCAATCTCTTCTGTGTCCAATGCTTCTACCGGTTCTTGAGCCATAAGCTGCGAATTTCTCCTCGGATCAAACGTTCGATCGCTCGAAACTATCTAGGATACCTTGAATCGACTCCGATTGTCTATTGCAAAGCTGCCGTTCGGCGATAATGATCGAAGCCAGTTTCCCGGCGGCGGCGTGTACCTCGTCGTTGATGATCACGTACTTGAAGAGCGAATATCTAGAAACCTCGTAGTGTGAGTTTCGCAGCCTGACATTGAGGTCGTTCGATCCTTCGGTCGCTCGCGAGGTCAATCTGGCACGGAGTGTCTCATAGGAAGGCGGGAGGATGAAGATACTGACGGCATTCGGAACCTGATCCATGACCGATTCGGCGCCTTGAACATCTATCTCGAGAATAACGTCGCGTCCACCGTCGGTGATCCGCTCGACTTGCGATCTCGACGTGCCGTACAGATTGTCGTGAACTTCGGCGTACTCAAGAAATCCTCCATCCAAGATCTCGTTTTGAAACTCCTCTTTGGTGACGAAATGGTAGTGACGGCCGTCTTCCTCGCCAAACCTCGGAGCGCGAGTGGTCAAGGAAACCGAGTAGCCGAGATTGGGCACACGCTCAAGAACTTCTTTAATAAGCGTACCTTTCCCGCCGCCGGACGGTGAGCTGATAATGATGAGATTTCCCTTCATTACTCAATATTTTGGACTTGCTCGCGGATCTTTTCAATGTCGCTCTTTATCTGTAAGGCGTTTTCCTTTACGACCATGTTCGAGGTTTTCGAGGTTATCGTGTTTGCCTCGCGATTGAGTTCCTGCGTCAGGAAGTCCAGCCGCTTTCCGACTTCGTTGTCATCCGCCATGATCAATCGGAAATGCCCCAGGTGCGTGCGAAGCCGCGTGATCTCTTCCGAAATATCCGCTCGATCGGCTAAATAAGAGATCTCTTGCGCGAGTCTGCCCTGATCAAGTTCGATTTGCGACTCGCTTTTCGCGAGCATATCCCCGATTTTTTTCGTCAACCGCAGGCGATATTCTTCAGCCACATTCGCGGATTCCGTTTCGATCGTGGGCAGCCTGCTGTCGATTCCGTTGATCAAAGTATGAAGTTCAGACCTCAGAAGTTCACCTTCTTTCCCTCTCATCTTTTCAAGATCTTCGAGAGCCGCCGATAACGCCGATTCAATTCCCGCAAGAAACTCTGGGTCGAGATCATCTTTTTTAGGAACGACGACATTCGGAAGACGGGCAACGACATTAAGATCCGGTTCGCCGCTTAAACCGAATTCTTCCTGCATCTGTTTCATCGCCGCGAGGTATCCGGCGATCATCGGACGATTTAGTTCGTAGGTGATCTCGTCGCTTTTGTCGTATTGAACATTGACCTCAACGCGTCCGCGGGAAAGACGCTCGCGGATCAAATGTTTCAGCCTTGTTTCGAGCTGCTGGAGTTCGCCAGAAAGGCGTAGGTTGACGTCCAAAAAACGATTGTTGACCGTCTTCAGTTCGACGTTAACGGAAAAATTCTCACCGGACGCCGAGCCGCGTCCGAAACCTGTCATTGATTTCATATCTTTTAAGAACCGATATTATGCGGCTTTCGGCCTCTGAGTTCCAATCTTGTTCGAAACTTCACGCCGAATGAAAATCGGAGCGAAGCCTGCTTTCCGCTTTTATTTTAACTAGGAAACCGCTGCTATTTCGCCGGTATTCGCCTAAAACACGCCGGAGAGGTCATTCCGTCGAGAACATTATCTCAAATGAACCAAAGACGTTCGTCTTGCAGTACCTATAAGAAAATATGTCAGTCGATGTCCATGCCGAAACCGTAATTACATGTCCGCGAGCATACGTGGCCGACTTCGTTTTTGATCCAAAAACCGAAAAGCTCTGGATAGAAGGTGTCCAGAAGGCTTTTCCGCAGAGTACCGGTAGCTTCACAAGTGGGGCGAGAACGGAGCGTTGGGGCGTCCTTGCGGGATTGCAGTACGCTTGCGATGTGGTCGTGACGCGTGATGATCCCGGCAAAATGCTTGAGTTCAGTAGCTCCGAACCATTCGAGATGAAGATAAAGTACACGTTGGAAGACCACGCCGAGGGAACCTCGATCAAGATTCGAATCCAAAGCATCGGCAGCACCAACCGGATAGCGATGCCTCCCGCAATACTTTCGAACAAGGTCAAAGCAGATATCGTGTCGTCTCTCAAGAAACTAAAGACCCGTCTGGAAAACTAGATTCTTCAGCGTCGGCGAATTGCAGTTCATATAGGCGACGGTACTTTCCAGTCGCGGTCAGGAGTTCGGTGTGCGTGCCGATTTCGGAAATCTTTCCGCGATCCATCACGACGATCTTATCTGCCTTTCGAATTGTCGAAAGGCGATGTGCGATCACGATCGAAGTTCGGTTCTTCATCAGATTCTCTAAAGCCTGCTGAACGAGCATCTCGGATTCGGTATCCAGCGCCGAGGTCGCTTCGTCCAGGATCAATAAAGGAGCGTTTACGAGTACCGCCCGAGCGATCGCGATCCGCTGCCGCTGTCCGCCCGAAAGAAGGGTTCCGCGTTCACCTACCAGCGTGTCGTAGCCATTCGGCAATTCATCGATAAAATCTTCGGCAAATGCGATACGGGCAGCTTCCCGGAGTTCTTCGTCGGTCGCATCAGGATTGCCGTAAGAAATGTTGTATCTGACCGTATCATTGAACAGCACCGTTTCTTGTGTAACCAGCGCGATCTGTCGATGGACGCTGCCGACCTTCGCATCGCGAAGGTCGATTCCGTCCCACAGAACGGAGCCATCGGTCGGGTCGTACAGACGCTGCACCAATCTGATCAGGCTCGACTTTCCGCTGCCGCTTTCGCCGACCAAAGCAACGACCGATCCTTTTTCAACGACCAGCGAAACGTCGTCAAGGATCTTGCGGTCGTCGTTCTGGTATGCGAAAGAAACGTTCTGTAACTCGACGCGATCCGTCAACGGCTTGAGTCCTACTGCATTCGGCCGCTCGGGAAGAACATCGCTTTCATCCAGCACGTCCCACACATCTTTAGCTGCCGCGAACGCCTTGCTGATCTCATTGTGCTGACGCGAGATCTTCCGCATCGGATCGTAGCTGCGGAATAAGAAGTACATGAATGCGCCAAATTGGGCGGTGTCAAGGCGTTCGGCATTGATCTCTCTAAGGCCGAAATAAAGAAGTACGAGTAGTGCTACGAAGCCGATCGTTTCGATCGTGGGCGGGGAGAGCGCGGCAAGTCGTCCGGAACGCAAATTAGCCTTCGCGATTATTCGGGCCACGCGCGAGAATCTCTCGTTCTCGCGTGCCTCCGCTCTGTATGCCTTGACGATAGTCTGATTTGCGAGTGTTTCCTGGACGGTGTCGGTCAGAAGCTTGTTGCCCTCGAAAGACTGATCAGCATATCGCCTGAGTCCTTTGCTGAACTGGGTAGTTAACAAAGCGATGATAGGTCCGATAAGAATGGCCCCGAGCATTAATCGCCAGTTCAAATAAAACGCGGCGCTTAACAGAAAGATCAGAATCAGGAATTCTCTGAGTACGTCGCGAAGGTTTGCGGATACAGCCTGCTCGATCGCGGAGCAGCTTACTACGATTCGCGAGACCAGATAATTTGTTCGGTGTCTCTCAAAGAATGATGCAGGCTGTCGCAGAAGGTGATCGTATAACTGCTGTCGAAGATCGAAGACCGCGGCCTGTCCGATCTTTGCCATGAGATACGAAGAAAAATACTCCGCAATGCCTTTGCAGATGGTAAAGCTCAATAGTAGGGCGGAGATCACCAGCCAAGCTCGAAACCAGTTGTCTCTAGGAACAAGGCTATTCAAATCGAAAAGAGTCTGCGTATCCCCTGCTACAGGCGGAAGGAACTGGTCAAAGATCGGTACCAGCAGGGCTCCGGTCGCAGTCTCAAATGCCGCGACTACGACCATCGCGATGATGGCCGCCATGAACTTCAGCCAATGGGGCCGTACGTACTTAAGTAATCGTTTGAAATCCTGCATTTACCGCCGCGAGACGCGAAACATTAAATATAGTGTACGCGTCGCGGGTATGTCCAAAAGGCCTTTAGTTTGCAACCTCGCAACGCAGTGTGGCATCTTTTTCTCTAGCGCCAGTCTCTCGGAGAAAATATGCACAACTTATCGGTTTCAAAGATAGCCTCGACGTTCGCCTTTTTACTCCTGTTCAGTTTTGCTGCTCTTGCGCAGGTTGATACCCCGCGTCGAACAACCGCGGTCACCTATCCGCTCGATGAGCAGGTTCTGGTAAATTTTCGCGGCACGACGCGATATCCGCGGATGAAAGGCGAGGCCAAGGTCAAGCGAACGAGCCGCAACGGCACTGAGGTAGAACTCAGTGTTTCGAAGATGCCGAGGCCCTTCGAGCTGGGCCGTGGATTTGCGACCTATGTGCTGTGGGCGGTTTCCCCGGACGGTCAGGTTTCAAATCTTGGTGAGATCAAGCGTCGCGGGTTTTGGGAATTCGATTCGAGGATAAGCGTCACGACGCCGTTGCAGAATTTTGCTCTTATCATCACCGCCGAGCCGCATTTCCTTGTCGCGAGGCCTAGTCAGGAGATAATGCTCGAGAATCTCAATCCATACACGCTAAGCGGCCGCCGTATTGAGACGACTCCCTCGGTCCAGTATTTTGGTAACTCAAGCGATTTCTTCCGTGACAATCGGACGCCGGAAATTGCCGAGATCGATTATTCCAAGACGCCGTCGACGATACTTCAGGCGAAACAGGCCGTGGCTCTTGCCCGATATGCAGGAGCCGAGCGCGACGCCGCAGAGGACCTTCGCGAGGCTCAGGCTTTACTCGCCAACGCTGAGGAATCGTGGAAGGCCGGTCGCAAGGAAGAGGAAGTAGATATCACGGCCCGCAAGGCCATCAGCACCGCGGTCAAGGCTGAGGGTACGGCCGGCGTTCGGAAGCAGGCTCGCGAACAGCGTAATGAACAGGCCCGGAACGATGCCGAGGTTCGCAAGATAGAGGACAGGCTTGCGGCCGCGCTTTCAGAGATCGAGGATCTTAAGCGGCAGTTAGCCGATGAGACCCGTGCACGAGAGCTGGCTCAGCGTGATGTGGGCAATTTCTCGACACAGGCCAGAGACCTGCGGTCAGAGAATGGCCGGCTTCGAGAGGACCTTGGCAAGGCTCGGCTTGAGGCTGATACCGCGGCAGCAAAGGTCACGGCTATCGAGCAGGCTGGCCGAACCGCGGAGGAGCAGCGTCAGCGTGAAGCTCGCATCGAGGCTCTTAGAGCGAACGAGGCCAACCTAATGACTTCGCTTCGTAAATTCGGCACGGTCACCAAGACCGAGCGCGGCATCGTCCTGACGCTGGCCGAAACCTATTGGAGCGGTCCTCGTGCGTCGAGCTTTGCACCGGTCGCGACCACGCGGCTGACGTCGCTTGGCGAACTCTTGGTATCGAACGCCGATTACCGTGTCCAGATCGAATCACACACGGACGCGACCGGCGACCCGAATGATCTCGCGTCGCTCACCGATCAGCGTTCGAAAGCGATCGCCGAAAGGTTGAGCCAGCTTGGAGTGTCCGATTCCCGCATCGAGCCGCGCGGCCTTGGGGCGTCGCTGCCGGTCGCACCTAACACGACCAACGCCTCGAAAGCGCGGAATCGTCGCGTGCAGATGATCCTGGTCCCGTCGATCTAGAATCGAGTCTAAACAGGTTGATGGCTGTCCCACCTTTTAACGCGAACATTGTTTCGCTTGCGATGTAGGGCAAGATTCGGAGTACCAAATCCACCTGGGCACGGTAA
>JBEBGW010000243.1:0-6914 GCA_040081025.1 Pyrinomonadaceae bacterium
CTTGCTCGACGGCCCAGCGTCGGCGGTCGAAACCTCGACCGATCCGCTGATCGCGCTGGCTCGCCGCGTCGAACCTGTCGTTCGCGAGCTGCGTGACTTGAACGAAAAAACGATCAGGAACGTCGAAGGAGCCGCCGGGCCTAAGATAGCCGCCGCCCGGTTTGCCGTCTACGGAAAGTCGATGCCGCCCGACGCGAACGGCCAACTTCGACTCGGCTACGGCAAGGTCAAAGGCTATGAAGAAGACACAACGCTCGTACCGTTTCAAACGACCTTCTATGGTCTCTACGACCGTGCGTTGAGCTTCGCCGAATCCGATCCATACTGGATGCCGCCCTCGATAAAGAATGCACGCACTCGTGTCGAGCTTACGACGCCGCTGAATTTCGTCTATACGGCAGACACCATCGGCGGCAGCTCTGGTTCGCCGATCATCAACCGCAACGGCGAGGTCGTCGGGCTGAATTTCGACAGCAATATCCAGAAGCTCTCTAACCGTTATTGGTACATCGAGGAAGAAGAAGGCTCGCGGGCGGTAGCTGTCCACTCGGCCGGTATCCTCGAAGCGTTAAAGAATATTTACAATGCGAATGAGCTTGTCAGCGAGCTCGTGGCGAAATAATGCACTATCACTTGATCGGAATTTGCGGGACGGCGATGGCGTCGCTTGCGGGAATGCTGCAGGCTCGGGGACACAAAGTCACGGGTTCGGACCAGAATGTTTATCCGCCGATGTCAACTCAGCTTGAGGAGTTGGGCATCGAGATAATGACCGGCTACAAGGCTGAGAATACTGCCATTCCGCGGGACATCACGGTCGTCGGCAACACGATAATGCGCGGCAATCCTGAGCTTGAAGAGGTGTTGAACCGCAAGATTGAATACCGCTCGCAGGCCGAGATAGTTCGCGAGGAATTTATCCGCGGGCGAAAGTCGCTCGTAGTTGCCGGAACGCACGGCAAGACGACGACGACCAGCATCGCCGCGTGGGTGTGCGATGTCGGCGGGCTCGATCCAACGTTTCTGGTCGGCGGCGTAGTGCAGAATTTCGGCCAGAGCTTTCGGGTGACCGACAGCGAATATTTCGTCATCGAAGGCGACGAATACGACACGGCTTTTTTCGACAAAAAGCCCAAGTTTATGTCGTACCTACCCGAGATCGCGATCGTCAACAACATCGAGTTCGACCACGCTGACATCTACAAAGACCTCGACGCGATCAAATGGCAATTTTCGCGGCTGATGAATCTCGTTCCCGGCAATGGGAAGCTGATCTGCGGCGTTGATTCGCCCGTCGTTGTCGAGGTTCTCGAGCAAATGAGCGGGAAACTCCACACGACCGTTGAAACGTTCGGCGTCGGGCCCGATGCGAAGTGGCAAGCCCGCGACATCACGCTAGAAACGGACAAGACAAGATTCAGCGTTTACTGTGAGGACGAACTCTGGGCCGAATTCACGACCCATATGATCGGCGACTTCAATATTCGCAACTGCTTAGCCGTGATCATCGCGGCAGATGCATGGGGCGTTTCGAAAGAGAAAATGCAGGAGGCATTCGACACCTTCAAGTCGGTGAAACGTCGAATGGAAGTCCGCGGAGTCGAACGCGGCGTTACCGTTATCGACGATTTCGCACATCACCCGACAGCTGTCGACGAAACGCTTCGAGCATTGCGGCAGCGGTATGCCGATAATCGCCTTATCGCCGTATTCGAACCTCGTTCTCGATCGTCGCGGCTGTCGATCTTCGAAGACCGTTACAAGGATGCATTCATGCATGCCGACCAGGTCATCATCGCCGGCGTTTTCAATCTAGAGGACGCGAAGACATACGGCGATGTGATGAACGTCCAACGACTCGTCGCCAATATCGGAGCAACCGGCAAGCCCGCCGAGACACTGCCCGACGCCGACGCGATCATCGAAAGCCTCGGGCCGGATCTAAAGGACGGTGACGTAGTTGCGATAATGTCGAACGGCGCGTTCGGCGGCATTCACGAAAAACTTCTCGACGTACTTCGAGCCTAAACCGAATGGAAAAAGTCAGGCGAGCGGCTATCGGCTTTTACCTTTTGCAGGGCGTAGCCGTCGCTGCGTGGTGGCTGATGATGTACTTCAAGCCGGAAACACATGCCTGGTTCCGGCTTGATCCGAATTCCTTAGTTTCCCTGAATTCATTCTGGCTCGGCGATCTGCTTTTCATCGCACCCGGGTCGCTCGCGGCCGCCTTTCTTTTATACGTCCGATGGAAGTATGCGGCGACAGTGATGTGGCTCGTCACGGGAGCGATCACCCACGCGACTTTCTATACCGCGGCATATTCGCTGCAGACCGACCTTGGCTGGCTTGGCGTTGCATTGATGTTCCCGTCGATGATCTGGTCTGGCGTCTTCGCGACCGGAATGACCTTTGGCGGCGAAATGTTCAGGCGGGCGAAGGCTGCTTCGACGAACTATATTCTGCTTAAGACGCTAACGCAGATCGCCGTGGTCTGGTCGCTTATCCTCGTCGTCTTTCCGTTCATCGTCACGCTGCTTGAAGACAAACTCGGTGTCGCGCGGCTCCAGTTTCCGTTTCAGAAACCGCTTGCGATCACTCTCTTCATCGGCATCAGCGTGATCGGCGTTTGGTCGGCGGTGGTGATGTCGCGAGTCGGGAAGGGAACCCCACTCCCGCTGGATCATGCGACGGATCTCGTAGTCGTCGGGCCGTACCGATACGTCCGAAACCCGATGGCTCTTTCGGGAATCGGGCAGGGGTTGGCCGTCGCTTTGTTCCTCGGCTCGCCGCTAGTCGCGGTCTACGCCCTTATCGGTTCAGCGATCTGGCAATTCATCTTCCGCCCGCTCGAAGAGGACGATCTCGAACTCCGATTCGGCCAGCCGTTCACTGAATACAAGCATTCTGTTCGTTGTTGGATCCCGCGATTTTCAGCGTTCAGCGGGGGCAAGCCGCCCTTCCTGACTGAGACTGATAAAGTTGATTCAGTTTGATTGAGCAGATCTAGATAACCGATGACAGTCCGGAAGGCGGGCTTGCCCCCGCTCTCTCTTCAAAAGGGTGGTTACCAAATGGAAGGAACGCCCGATTCGTCTATTTCGATGGACCGGCCGTCCGGCAGGATGTGAATGATGGTCGCGACACCTTTAGCTCGTAACATAGGGGCAAGCATCCCAACACGGTGACAGTTCGCCCGTGGAGTTTTGTGCGTTGACAGCGGGTGCGATTCCGAGCACATAATAACGCTCCGCACGTCCGACGCGATCTCGATGATCCGATCGACGCCGCGCGCAACGTCTTCCGGCTTCGGCCTAGTCTTGCCGCCCGTCTCCGGGAGATGCTCATACCCGATCCCACCGTCCGCCAGCAACTCCCTCAAAACCCCGCCATTAAACTGCGGCCACCGCGACCTCGCCACACTCCGCACATCGCATAAAAACTCGATCTCATACTGCCGCAGCAGCGCAAGAAAATCGTCGAAAGCGTGACGTCCGTGTCCGATGGTGTAAATGGTCACGGCTTTCGACGACGATTTTCGAACATCAATTCTTGCTCGACTGGACAGCCGCCTCTCGGATCGACACCGCCTATTCGTAGGGTGATCGATGTCGGTAGGCTGACGGCCTTTTCAGTAAATCGCACGACGAGGGATGGACTGTTCTGACCAGATACGATCTCACCGTTGTTGACGATCCATTCATAGGTCACGGACGGTTGCGCACCACCGGACACATTGGCTGTGAATGAGTTCTCCCCGACGGAAAGGGAATCGCTGGGTCCGGCAATCTCGATTGTCGGACATTCGATCAGTCCGCAACTCGGCTCGCACGCGGTGACGGTCAACGTCTTGGTTTGCGTTTTGCCGCAAATATCACAACCGTCGTCAACCCCAGCGGTAATCATATAAGTCCCTGGATAAACCGTCGATAGGTCCCATTTCACATTCGCACCACTGCCAATAATCTTCCCGCCAGAGACCATGTAGTTATAAGTTAGAACGTCGTTCTCCGTATCGAGAGCCCTCACGCCGACATCGATCACCAAGGAGGGTGAAACCTGCATTCCTTCACGTGGATTTGAACCCGGTTCGCAGGGGAGCGTGAGCTTGTTAGAACTCAGCGCTAGATCTTCTACATTAGCCGCTTTGTTCTTTTCTCTTTTCTCACGACCGATCGCCATTACAGCCGACATGGCCCGGCACGGACAATTCCTCTCGTCAACGGACGCCGTCACCGTGAATCCGGGCCGTCGGCCGCGCCCAATTCCCATGCTGATGAAGTATCCGTCGGGTCCGGCTGGAGGCGGCGGAGTTGGTGTCGGTCGCGGAGCACTCAACATCTCTGCCGTAGTTTGAACCGTTATCTTTCGAGAACCTTGACCGCTAACGATCTTGCCCGCTGACGTGGTCCAAGCGAAGGTTGCATCAAGCACCGTGGCGTCAGTCGATGCGATCTCAAACTCGACAGTGTCACCCGCCTTGACCATTTCGAGTTCGCTAACTATTTCAAACTGTGGGCAGCTACATTCTTGTGCTTGAATTGAGCCAACCAAACTCAAACCGAGAAATAGAAAAAGTGACAATCGCATCGAGTACGCAAAGCGAGTTTCCATCGTTCCTGAAATATAGTTCAAGATGCCGATGCCGACAAGGAGTTTATTTCAGTAACCAAAACCGCATTCTTCACGGCGTTGAACGCAAGTCGCATGAACCAACGCGATCACTGAAATCACCTTGGAAAGTTGCTTATCAACGCCTTCTTCATTTCGTGCGAGTTTGCCATGATCTTCGAGTACATTTCGAACATACGGTTGTATTTGCCGAGATCTCGCTGATATCGTGCGACGTCGGCCTGCGTGGCATTTGCCAAAGGCGGCGACGGCGGGCTTGGCTTAGCTTGCTGCCACTTAGCATTGAAGGTCACTTTGTCTTGAGCGGCCATTTTGACCAAGCCCGCCAGGTATTTACCGAACTCCTCGGCTCCGATCTTTCCGACTCCGGGCAAGATGGATGCGAGCAGTTTCCAGGCGTCGACCACGGCCTGAAACTCGCTGCGGTTATTGGTGATAACCTGTGGGTCGTTGATCGCCTTGGCAACAAAACCGTGGACTTTCCTTAGCAATTCTTCCGTCGATGGATTTGACATACACACGCTCCCTGGCAAAACGGTATACCCCACGCTGGCTCGTTCTTGAAAATGGAACGTAGCAACCTGTCGGCTTTTGCCGATTGATCGAACTTTTTTGTAACCCCTAACCGATCGGCCAACCGGACAAAACAAAGCCGTCACGGTCACGCGACGGCTTGAGCGAACAGAGAGTTTAGAAGGCTTCAGCGAAACTACTGGTTCAAAAGCGTGACGCTCGAGGTCAGGTTGCGCTCATGGACGACTCGTCCCGTGCACGACGATTGCATCCGAACGGTTGCGATCGTACGCCCCATGTCCGGGGCAAAAAAGATCTGCCACTTCGCGGATGTCGCGTTCGTATAGCCGGGAATAACTGCTACGGACGTCATGAACGACTCCTTAACCACCGAGAATTTATCTACGCCGCTGCCGAGGATATTCAACTGGTATCCGTTTCCGCCATTGCTGCCGGGCCGGACCTCGGTCACGCTTCGGCCGGAATCAACGTAATAGATCTGACTAGCTTCCGCCCTGCATTTCGGAAGCGGTTGGCCCTCGCGTTGGGCTGTCACGCAAAATGAGTTGCCAGTACAAAAACAACCACTATCGATGAGAGAGCCGCTAAAATGTTCCGAAGTTTTTTCATATCATCTCCTTTTCACGAATATATTTTTTACTGCCTGACCTTTGTTCTTGCGGGCGGCGGTCCGGTTACCGTCCATATGGTCTCTCCGACCGCGTTCAAGCCCTCGATCTTCGTGGCGAAGGGCGACCGGTAGGTATCGAACTCACCCGCGAATTCGATGAGTGTGCAGGTTATCCACAAATTTGCGGTCCCGTCTTTCAAGTGTGGGCGAAGGGCCTTGGCGAGTGCCGGTGATGTAAAGAAAGTCTTTCCAACATCGCCGTCCTCGTCGGGCTTGAACGAGTACATTGCGTACGCCTTTTCGTATATGACTTTCGCGGGCACCGGCGCATCACGCACGACGAGGCGTTCGCCGTTGCGGCGCTTGTTGTAGTCGTTTACAAAATCGCTGAGTCCTTCAAACGGCCATTCGCGTATCGGCTTCTGAGCGACGGCGGTAGAGCAAAGGACCGCGGCTAGGGATATCAATAACAAAATTCGGTTCATCATCTATTTCTTTCGCACCCATTCCTGGTTAAGGTTCGCGCCATGATCGGGGGTGGAGAAGATCGCCTCTGGGATCGCGTCGTCGTTGTACCACGGCCCGCAGACCTTTAGGACGGTGTAGTCTGGGAGCTCGAGCCAGCCGCGGATGACGTAACGGGCCGTATTGCGTTCTTTTATCGAGAGGACGCGCCCGTCTATCGAGACCGATCCGGCGGTCTTGTCGATGATCTTCTTGCCGTTTTGAATGGCAAAGAAATCATTGGTATATGCGCCGTTCGCCGAGATCTTTCTGGTGTTGCGGAAATGCAGCGAATCGGTACCCGCGTATGTTCCTGAATAACGGTCGACGTAGGTCTGAGAGAATCCGGCCGTCTCGCCCCAAACGCCCGCGAGGTCGGCGACCGTAAGTTGCCGCGTCGGCATTGGGATGATGAGCCGCCCGTTCTCTGTCCGAAGCGGTTGAGCCGGAGCGGCCGGGGCCGGTGGTCCCGCCGCAACCGACTTATCGATATTCAATCCACTCACGAAAGCCGTCAGCGGCGGCAAAAACGATTGATTGTTGAATACGCCAAGCACGCTTACGGTTTTCCCATAGCCAGTCATAACCGTAAGAAACGCAACTGCCTTCGAACCTTGAAATTCGACCGGTGCTCCGC
>JBEBGW010000016.1:0-24802 GCA_040081025.1 Pyrinomonadaceae bacterium
GCGTTATCTCCTGCGACAACGTGCGATGTTCGAGCGCGGCCCGGCGCCGAAGAGATTCTTTGAGTTCGTTGGGTACGTACGCGCCGATAAAGACGCCTTTCCGATTCGCCATGGTTCAGTGTGAGCTCCTGATTTTGTTGAATAGGGGCCGAGTGCGAAAGGAGCAGACCTGTAAGCCGAATTTTGTACTCACCGAAGTGAGTGACGATCATTCATCTAGGCCGCCGGTTACCCGACGGCTCGAGCGACCTACCCGGAAACGCCGCTTCGCCGAAGCGAAGACTTGAGCGGGCTACTCAAGAACGTTTCCCTATTTGGTCTTGCACCACGAGGAGTTTGCCTGGCCTCGACTGTTACCAGCCGAGCCGGTGGGCTCTTACCCCACCGTTTCACCCATCACCTCTTGCGAGGCTGGTCTATTCTCTGTTGCACTTGTCGTCACCGGCCTAAACCGGCGCCCGGACGTTATCCGGCTCGCTGCCCTACGGTGTTCGGACTTTCCTCTTCTCATAACGAGAAGCGACCGTCCGGCCTGCTCCTTCTGCACGGCTCAGGCAGTATAGCAAAAAATGTTGAACAGTGAAACGTTATGAAGCGATAACTGGAGTCTTGAATCCGACCAGGGGATCACCGTCGAAAAGGTGGCTCCAACGTTCGGTGACGAAAGCCCGGGCTGTCGATTCGACGCTCTCAACCGTCTCCAAGACTCGATCGCGAAGTTCCCTCGTCTCTTCGTACGCAATGCCGGTTATCACCCGCCGAACCCGTGTTATCGAGTTTACGTTCATGCTCAATTCCGTCGCGCCGAGGCCGAGCAGAATCGGGACGTAGAACGGCGATCCCGCCATTTCCCCACACACGACGGCGGGAATGTCCTTCTTGGTGGCGGCGTCGATGACGCGCTTCAAGGCCGCTACGACCGAGGGGTGAAGAGATCGAAACCAGTTGGCTACAGATTCGTTGTCCCTGTCGACACCGAGGGTGTACTGGACTAAGTCATTTGTCCCTATACAGATACAATCTACTTCTTCGAGTAATTGATCAATCGCAAAAACGGCTGCCGGCAACTCGATCATGGCTCCAAGGCGTGGCTTACCGATCTCAACTCCGCGATTCTCCAGCGATTCGCGCTCCTCATTAAGGATCGAGCGAACGGCTCGAACCTCATCAACACCGGAGACCATCGGAATTATCACGTCGATCTCACGTTGCAATGATGCCTGGAGCAACGCTCGGATCTGTGTACGAAAGTGCTTCTGGTGGGTAAGCGAAAGCCTGATTCCTCGCAGGCCAAGAGCGGGATTCTTATCACGTCTCTCAGATCGTTCGACGATCTGACTGAGGCTGAGGTCAAAGGTCCGAATACGGGCTCGGTCCGCGCCGGCATAGTCCCCGATCTCACGATAGGCCTTTATCTGCTCGGCTTCGCCCGGAAATCCCTTAAATCGGTTAAAGAGATACTCAGATCGAAACAGGCCGATCCCGCGAGCTCCAAGATCCTTTGCGTGATGAAAGCTGGCTGCGATATCGAAGTTTGCCCGGATCTTGATCTCCCTGCCGTCGAGCGTTTTGGTGGATCCATCTATTGGAGCTGCGTCCTTGGAGACACGACGGGCAGGCCTTCGCGTTGCCTTGATGGCGTCGACCGTCGCGGCTTCCGGATTCAGGAAAACTGTTCCGTCGAAGCCATCCAGGAGTACCCTGTCGCCTGTTTTTACCCGTCGCAACAGCTTTCTGACACCGGTTACAGCAGGAATATCTAATTCACGAGCAAGAATAAAGCTGTGCGATGTCCAACCGCCGCTCTCCGTGATTATCCCGCCCAGATGCTGCGAGCCGAGTTCGGCGATCGTCGATGGCCTCAGTTCCTTCGCGGCGATTATAGAACCTCGCGGGATGCGAATCGGATGCCGTTTACCGCCGAGGGCGGTCTGCAATTGATCAGCGATATCCTCTACATCGATGTATCGATCACGAAAATACTCGTCGGTAAGCGCTCGGTATTTCGCGATGTACTCATCGGTGACAAGCTTCACTGCCCACTCCGCGTTTACCCGATCCGTAGCGATAACTGACTCGATCTTTTCGCTGAGCGATGAGTCTTCGAGGATCGCGCGATGCATATCGAAGATCGCCGCGGAGTTCGATGCGTTTTCCAAGGCATTGCCGACCTGCGTGAGTTGGCGTGCGGCACCCTTATGGGCGGTTCGGTACCGGGTGATCTCGCGGTCGACCTGGTCGGAGCGAATTGGGGTGCGGTAGAACTGTTTATTATCGCCGTGGATGGTGACGACTTGACCGACAGCGAAGCCGCGCGATACGGGTCGAGCGTATAACCGGGTCTCCGACCCTTTCTCCGATCGGAATTCCGAGCCGTTTCCGCCTTTCGTCATTCTGAAAAATACTACCTAGCTGCCTTGCGACGGGAAAAAGGGGCGCAACAATCCGGCAAATGCGGCAAGATTGCGGGTCTGGATCAGGATCTCGCCGGGACCGCTGAATTCGGCAACCATACCTTCGCCGCTCATCATGCTCCGGAAGAAACCGCTTTTTGCGGCCTTTCGTAGGTTGTACTGCATATGTCCTTCCCAGGCGACAAGATGCCCCGTGTCGACGACATATTGATCTCCTGGGCGAAGCGTCTTCGTGTGGATAGCTCCGAAAGAGGAAACCAGTAGAAGTCCCGTGCCAGCTACCTGCAATACAAAAAGCCCTTCTCCGCCAAAAAATGATTTCGCACCGCCAAACTTTGTATCGACCTGAAGACTCGTATCACCGGCGAGGTAGGAACTTGATTGGACCATAAAGGTCTGATTCTGCATCTCGATCCCGGCGACACCGCCCGGTGCTCCGGGCGCAAGCGTCACTTCGCCCGGGCCTCCTTTCGCCGTGAAGGTCGAAACGAACGCCGACTCGCCGCCGACCGCGCGCTTCAAGGCCCCAAAAACTCCGCCTTTCATTTCCGCATGGAGATCGACATTACCGGACATCGAAACCATCGCTCCGGCTTCGGCATGGATCGCTTGTTCTGCCTGAAGATGAACCACCGCGAGTGCAAAGGAACCTTGATGCTGGATCTCCCAAGTGTACCCACGGCCCTGGCCCCGTCCGTCAGCGTCGAAGTGAAATGCTCCTCCGCTGGGAAATGCTTGACCGGCCTGAGGCGGCGCCCCCTGTTGTTGATACTGCGGCGGTGGTGGAGGAGGAGCCGACGCTTGTGGGACCGGCGGCGGAGCGGGCTGAAGGGTCAGTCCGCATGATCCACAGAATCTAGCATCGGGTAATAATATCGAATTACATTTCGGACAGTTCATACGGTAACGCCTCGCGTCTTTTCAACAATAATCGAACACGCATCTTCGGATCCGTTCGCGAAGTCAAGAAAGCTGACATCGGATGCGGAGACGGCGAGATTCTTTTCCCACGAATCAACCACGCCACGCCAACAATCGCCGACAAGAACTAAAGGCCTCCGCTCAAGTACACCGGTCTGCAGTTTGTTCCAGACAAGCGATATCTCCGTTACAGTTCCCATGCCGCCGCGCATGGCTATGAAGCCCACTGAACGTGTGATCAGGTTCTGCAGTCGGTCATAGAAATGATCCGTCGCTACCTTGTCCGTGAGGAATCGATTCGGTTCAGATTTAAATTGATTCATCACGATGCCCATGACGCGCCCACCGGCTTCACGGGCGCCTTTTGACGCAGCTTCCATCACACCTAGATATCCGCCAGTGCAGATCGTGAACCCCTCCTCGGCAAGACGTCGGCCGATCGACAGAGCGTCCCTATATTCCTGCGAATCAGGCTTACATTTTGAGCCGCCGAATATCGTGATGATTCTTCCGTGGGCTGTCTCTGACACAGATCAATCTCCTTCTCGCGTGATGCAATGTTTGTAATTATAGTCTAGCCGAATAGCATCTCAAATCAGCCCGTACTTCCCGCCTCTTCCGGGGTCAAATTGCCAGCCTCGTGGATCGCCTTTTTTGTATCGGTGAAGAGCAACACTACACTTCCAATAACAAAAAACACGATCAGCCCCAGGATCGCCTGCCGAAATGATCCGGTCGCTCCGATAATGATGGTGAATAGAAGCTGCCCCATCCATGACGTTCCCTTCTCAGATATCTCGTATAGCCCGAAGAAAGCGGATTCCCGGCCAGCGGGGATCATCTGCGAGTAGAGCGATCTGGACAATGCCTGAGCACTTCCGAGGACCAGTCCGATGAACGCCGCCATCACGTAAGCCTGTGTACGAGTGGCGAGAAACGCATACGCATAAATAACTATCCCGCACCAGATTGCAAGTGAAATGACGATCGTCCATTTTGCCCCGATATATCGGGCTATCCGTTCGAAGACGATTGCCCCAACGAACGCGGAGATCTGAGCGATCAAGAAAATAATGATCAGAAAGCCCTGTTGCGAGTTCGCTTCGCGTTCGGCTGACGAGAAAAGCTCCTGTGAGAGAAAGACGGAGGACTGGAGTATCACGGTTTGGATGCCGTCATTGTAAAACAGATAGGCTACGAGAAAGATTGCCGTGTAGCGGAGCCGACGCAGTTCTTTTAGCGTTTCCCATAACTCAGAGAAGCCAACCGTTACGATCGTTTTGTTCTCTGGGACCACTTTAGCGGCTTCGCGATTCCGTATCATCTTGAACGATATGAACGCGAAAACTCCCCACCAGACTGAAGCGATGAGGAACGAAAGTCGAACAGCCAGGCCCGTCGTGATCCCGATAGCTTCCGCGTTCCAGACCAGGATCAGATTGCCGACGAGCATCAAAAACCCACCGATGTACCCCGCTCCATAGCCGTAACTCGAAACCCGGTCGCGCCTGTCCTCGGTGGTGATATCCACCAAGAACGCGTTATAGAAAACATTCGCGGCGGCGAATCCGATATTCGCAATGATCATCAGTATCCCGCCGATTATGTACGAATCACCTGTAACGAAGAATAGAAGCGAACTGGCCAGGACACCCAGATAGCAAAAGATCGCCATCAGCTTTTTCTTAAGGTGCGTGTAATCCGCGATCGCCCCTAAAACCGGCAGGAAGACCACCATCGACACGACCGAGATCGCGAGGCAAAAAGCCGGAAATCCTCCGGTTGTAACCCGAAAAAGCCCGAGGTCAAAGATGAGGCCTTCCTTGCCGACGCTCGATTCCGCGAGTCCAATGAGATATGGGCCGAGCATCACCGCGACCACGGTCGTGTAGAAGGCCGAATTGGCCCAGTCGTACAACATCCAGCCGAAGATCTCGCGGCGTTGATTCGGCTTTATTGAGGTTTCTACCATGTTGATGCTTGCGTGCGGGCCGGAAAAGTTTTCACCATCTTACAGATGCATCCTCACGAAAACCAAACTTGCCGCGAGATTTGATATAACGTTAACCCAATCAGATACCAAATCCATTGACGGCTGTGTTAACATTGCCCGTCCGATAATTTTTTCGCCTTTTCGACAACTCACAATTTACGTTCATTCTCCTACCTAGGAATTCGATAATTCTAAGGTTGCGATGGAAACAAGTCCCATTTGTGCGTGTTGGAAATAATGGCCTATTGGGGAGATGAAATGAAGATATCGTTTAGAGCCTTGTTTTTAGTCGGGTTTGGTCTTCTCTTCGCGGGATTTCTGACAACAGCACTTCTGCCATATGTTAACGCCGGGAAAGACAGTCGGAAACTGCGAACCACTGCCCTGCCCGGTGCTGCGGCAACTGCGGGAACTACCACAGTTGCGATCAATGAACTGGATGCCGACCAAGTCGGTGCCGATGCAGGTGAATTTGTTGAGTTGAAGACTCAGCCTGGAGCGTCCCTCAATGGGTATGTTCTTGTTTTTTACAATGGATCGAATGATCTCTCGTATGCCGCTTTCGATCTAGATGGGCTCACGGCCGATGCTAACGGGTTTGTGGTTCTAGGAAATACCGCCGTACCCGGCGTTGATGTCATCTTTGCTGGTGACGGATTACAGAACGGTCAGGATGCTGTCGCTCTTTATGTAGGTGATGCGACAAGTTTCCCTAACAACACGCCCGTGACGACCACAAACATTGTGGATGCTGTGGTGTACGATACCTCGGACGCTGATGACCCTGGTCTCCTAGCGTTGCTAAACGCGGGACCCGCTCAGGTCCAGATCGACGAGAACGGTGCTGGGACCGGGACAACAAACTCTGTACGACGATGTTCCGCTGCCCTAAGGGATGGACGAGCCTTCTCGATCGGCCTCCCCACGCCAAACGCGGCGAACTCTAATTGTCCAAACGGCAAGGTCGACCTTAACGGTGACGGACGAACTGACTATGTTATTGCCCGCCCGCTTGGAGTGGGCCTGACCGGAGCGAGCCAGGATAGGCGTGCTAGCCCGTTCGGTGGAACCATGCGTGAGAGGCTTCGCAATCTTGGCAAATCAGCAGGACAAAACAGTCTTCAGGCAGGCGGAAATGTGATCCAATGGTGGGGATTGAACAGCAGTGATCTCGGGGTAACCGGCGTTGAGCTGGGCGACCCGTCACAATTTGATGCTCCCCTCACTGCTGACTTTGATGGCGACGGTAAGGACGATATGACGGTTTGGCGTCCTGTAACGGAGGGTGCCTATTTCTTCTCCATCAATAGTAGTGATTTTACATTACGTCAGACTGGATTCGGCCAGGAGTTCGATAATCCCTATGCGGTCGGAGACTATGACGGTGACGGCGTCGATGATCCCGCAGTTTACCGGTGTCCACAAGACGCACCGGGAACATGCTATTTCTATTATCGGCCTAGTTCCATTCCTAATCCGGGTGATTGGGCCGTTGCTTGGGGATTTGGGCAGGGATTCGACTTCTTGCCTTTTCCAGGCGACTTCAATGGCGATGGCAAGCGGGATTTCGCGGTCCAGGCAGAATCGCCCAATAATCCTAACAACGGGATCTTCTATATTACGTTGAACGGATCATTCCAGTTTTCGGCGATCGAATGGGGACTGTTCACGGACCGTCTCGTTTCCGGCGATTTCGATGGGGATGGAAAATCCGACATCACTGTCACTCGTGTGGATGCCAACGATGTACTTTGGTGGTATGTCCTGGAGCAGGATGGTGGAACCCGGTTTGTTCCCTGGGGTGACGGGCTGGATTTCGAGACTCCTGGCGATTACGACGGTGATGGTCGTGACGATTTCGCGATATATCGATGGAACGCGACAGATTCGACGTTCTGGGTTCAACCAGCTAACGGCAGTTCCCATTTTGCGGTGACGTGGGGACAGCCGGGAGACTATCCTGTCTCATACTTCTTCGTCGGCCAGTAGAAGGTGATCATTTACGATGAAGGCTGGCGGAACTTCCGCCAGCCTTTTTCAGTGATAGCTTGAAGTTGGTTTTGAATTGACGTAGCGTATTTCAGAAGCTGTTCTTCAATTATGAAAGCAATGATCCTGGCCGCTGGCTTCGGCACGCGGCTTTTTCCATTAACAATTGACCGAACCAAACCGGCGATCCCTTTTCTGGGTAAGCCGCTGGTCGGCTATGTCGCGGAATATCTCGCGGGCTTCGGCTTTAAGGATGTGGTCGTCAACCTTCATCATCAACCGGATTCGGTGATCGAGGCCTTGGGCGACGGATCGGCTTTTGGCGTGAATATTGAGTACACCCGCGAGGAACCAAAGATCCTCGGGACTGCCGGTGCTTTAGATAACGCTAGAGAACTTCTTGAAGGCGACACATTCCTGATCGCGAACGGAAAGATCATCACTGACATCGATATTTCAGCGGCTCTCGAGACGCATAAGCGGTCCGGAGCCCTCGCAACAATGGTCCTGAAGCCGAACCTGAAGAGGGAGAAATTCACGATCGTTGAAACAAAGGACGGAATGGTAACGGGCTTTGGCGATGACGCCCGTCCGCTCACTGAGGACGAGATCCGGGATACGGAACACGAGATCGAAACGCCGAGTATGTTCACCGGCATCCACATCCTTGAGCCTCGCGTTTTCGACTACATTCCTCGCGGCGTATATTCGGACATTGTCCCAACGTTCTACAATCCCGCACTCGCCAAGGGCGAGAAGATCGCCGCACACATCACTGACGCGAACTGGTTCGAGCTTTCAACTATTCCGCGATATCTGGACATTACCCTCGCGATGCTTGACGGAAAGGAGAACTGCATCGGCTCCCGATGCAGCGTCGCCGAGTCCGCACACGTTCGCGATTCGATAGTGTGGGACGATGTGACGGTCGGAGAAGACGTGAATCTCTACCGAACGATCATCGCGGATGACGTAGAAATACCCGCGGGTACCCACTTTGAAAACGCCGCGATCGTGCGTGCAGAGATGCTACGAAACACCGACGAAATGCCTGAAAAGGCGTTGAAAGGATACATCGACGGTGAGAACTATATTGTTCCGTTGAACTAGAAAACTAGCTAACAGTTAGGGGTGTGAGAAGCTGTTAGTTTTGTTCGGGTGTTAGTGTTACGGCCACGCCGGTATGTTCCCGTGTTTTGTGCTTTTTGTGTTTTCTGTGGTTCTGCCTTTAGCTTTTAACCACAAAAAACACAAAAAAAGAGAATCAATGTCAGACTTCTTACATCGCCTCGAGAAATTCCTATCGAGTCGAGAACTATCCCCAAACTTCGAGCAGCTCACGCCTGATGCATCGACGCGTGAGTATTTCCGTGTGGACGGCGGTATTGTCTGCATCTATCCGGAAGGCTTTGTCGCTGCTGAACAGTCGTACCTCGATGTCACAAAGCTCTTCCTGGACAACGGGCTGCCGGTCGCCAAAATAAAAGATTTCGACGAATCGCTCGGGGCGATAATGATCGAGGATTTCGGGGATCGCATCTTAAGGGAAGAGATGAACGCATCGACTCCCGAACGCCGCGAGGAACTCATCGACTCAGCCATCGACCTGATCCCACGCATTCAGGCCGCGACCGATGCCGCGTACGAGACGAACTCCATCGCGTCTCGGCTCAAGTTTGATGTCGAGAAGCTGAACTGGGAGCTGAACTTCTTTAAGGAACATTACTTCACGACCTTCGAGAAACAGCCGCTGTCAGCCGAGAATGATGCGGCGATCTCGGCGGAGTTTCTGGAGCTTTCGCAGGAGCTTGAGGACCGGGCGACAGTGCTCTGCCACCGAGATTTCCACGCCGCTAACTTGATGCTTGACCAGCACGGAGAGTTGAAGATCATTGACCATCAGGACGCACGGATCGGATCGCCTGCGTACGACCTCGTTTCCCTTCTGCTCGACCGCGTAACCGAACTTCCCTCGCCCGAATGGCTTGCCGCCAAGCGTCGGCGATTCCTCGACGGCCGCGAGAGCCTCTGCCTGCCGCACATCGACGAAACCGCGTTCACCGAAGAGTTCCGCCTCCAGACGATCCAACGCTGCCTCAAAGCCGCCGGCACGTTCTCGTTCCAATCCGCCAACCGCGGCAAGACCTACTTCATCCCCTTCATTAAACCTATGTTCTGCATCGTCCTCCGAGCCATCGAAAACATCGACCGCTTCCCCGCGATGGAGCGTGTGCTGACGAGCGAAGTTGAGTAGTATGAAATTCTTCACCGATGCGTTCTATGATCGAAACACTCCGTACGAGGATATAAAGGGTACTTTCGAATCGTACAAACGCCACATGGAGATTCTCAGGGATCGCATGCCTGCCAAGGCTTTCGAGTTTGCTTCAGCTTCCTGGCACTACGACGATGGCACGATAGGCCTTCACGATTCCTGGATTGAGTCTGTTGTCCTTCGCGAGATTGCCGAGGGCGAACATCGTGAGATCCGAAGTTTGGAAATTGATGTCGAACTACTTGGGGCCTACCACGACAGAGTCATTAACCTCCACTACACCGGCGTTCGCGAGTACGACCTGTCCAAGCAGTCGGAAACCCACGGACACGGTGATTGGCTAACAGACGAATTCGACCTCACCGATGAAGGACTCGTGATCCACGAAGTTCATTTTGCAAACGGTGGCTCATGGCGGATCGTCTGCAAGGATGTCGAGTTCTCCGAAAGGCAACTTTAGAGTTTCGTCTGGGCCATCGACTCAACTGGCTTCGAGGTAAAGTCCTCACCCGGATTCACGAACAGATTCTGTTCGAAGCGGTACTGCTTGTCGTAGAGCTGTTTGTAGCGGCCGTTCATTTCGATGAGTTGGGCGTGGGTTCCGCGTTCGAGGATCTCGCCGGATTCGACGACGAGGATCTGGTCGGCACTGCGGATGGTGGAGAGGCGGTGGGCGATGACGAAGGTCGTGCGTCCCTGTCGCAGGCGGTTGAGGCCTTCCTGGATCAACGCTTCGCTCTCGCTGTCGAGCGATGAGGTGGCCTCGTCGAGGATGAGGATACGCGGGTCGGCAAGCAGTGCACGGGCGATCGCTATCCGCTGCCGCTGTCCGCCGCTGAGCTTTACGCCGCGTTCGCCGACGATCGTCTCGTAGCCGTTCGGAAACTTCTCGATGAACTCGTCCGCGTTGGCGACCTTGCACATCTCCTTGATCTGTTCGAGATTCGCCTCGGGGTTTGAGAAGCGGATGTTGTCGAGTATCGTGCCGTCGAAGAGGAAGTTGTCCTGCAGCACGACGCCGAGCTTGTCGCGATAATCACGCAGCTTTACCGACTGAAGATCTTTATCGTCGATGCGGATGACGCCGGTTGTCGGCTGGATGAAGTTCAGCACGAGGCTGAGGATAGTGGACTTGCCCGATCCGCTCGAACCGACGAGTGCGGTGGTCGTACCGGCCTCCGCGGTGAACGAGATGCCTTTCAGGACCGGCACGTCTTTGTCGTATTCAAACTCGACGTTATCGAACTCGATCTTTCCGTCAGCCTTCGGGATCGCCTGTTTCTGCGAATCCTGCTCGTCCTCGGTCGTCATCCCCATGACTTCGCGGATGCGGTCGAGCCCGGCAAGGGCTTCGGTGATCTGTGTGCCGATCGCGGTGAGTTCGATGATCGGCATCGCCAGCAGGAACGTGAACGAGATGTACATCAGGAAATCGCCCAGCGTCATCGTGCCCGCCTGCATCGCATTCCCGCCGATCACGATCATCACCACCGCTACCGCCCCGACGACCAGTGCGGCGAAGGAGTTAACCGCCGATACGCCGGTCACGCTCTTTGCGATGTTGCGGAAGAGGCGATGTGCACCCCGGGCGAAGCTCAACTCTTCCCGTTTTTCAGCCGTGTAGGCTTTGACGATGCGAATGCCGCCGAGGCTCTCACCCAATCGCCCCGTCACCTCAGCCGTGATCTCGCCACGTTCACGGAAGATCGGCCGCAACGCCCGGAATGCATAGATCAGAATGCCGACGAAGACGAACAGTACGCCGATGGAGATCGCCGCGGTGACGAAGCTGCCGACGATCTGTCCAAGCCCCGTGCCGACGAGATTGCGGATCCCTTCGGCGTCATTCATTATCCGCGAGATCAATTGGCCTGATTGGGTTGAGTCGAAATAGGAGATCGGCAGCCGCTCGATGTGACTCTGCACACGCTTACGCATCTCGGTGATCGCCCGCTGTGCGGCTACGCCGAGGATCTGCGAGAGTGCGAATCCGGTCGAGGCTTGGATAAGGGTCGCAATGCCTATCGCGAGAGCGATCCACTTGAGCAGACCGTACTGCTGCTTGATGATCACCTCATCGCCGATATACTTCGTCGACGCGGGCAGCACCATGCTCGCAAGACGCGAAACAAGAAGAAGAACCGTTCCGACGGCAAGTCGCCACCGGGCGTTCCACACGATCTTGCGTGCCTCGGCCCATGCACCGGAGTAGTTGATCTTCTTTTTCGGTTCGTCAGCCACTACCAGCAAGTCTGGTTCGGTGACGTCCGAAAGTCAACGGCCGTAGATCAACGCCTCGGCTGGTCGAGTTTCCTCTTGATCTCCTCTAGAAGCATGTAGGTTGCCCGCATACCTGTTGCCATTTCGTCCAGAGCGAATGCGATGCCCCCCAAAGTCACGCCCAATGGATGCCGGAAATCCATACCGCTGTCACTGTCCGATATCTGGACCTTAAAAGCCATGTCTTTCGAGGTCTGCAAGTGCATTTTTGCTTGTTCGGTCGGTCTCATAAAAATTGCTCCTCTTCCATCAAACTAAACGCGAACCACCCATCGAGCAGAACACCACCCGTAGGCGTTTTTGTGGACATCTATCCCTAATGCGATAATAGTCATTTGCGATAGGTCCAATATTGTAAGCAGGAAGATCAAATTCATGTCAGATATAAAGCAGGCAGTAATAATAAGTGCGGCGAGAACGCCGACCGGAAAATTTCAAGGGGCGTTGAAAGGGTTTACGGCACCGGAGCTTGGTGCGATCGCGATAAAGGAAGCGGTCAAACGTGCGGGCGTGGATCCTGCGAAAGTTGACGAGGTGATCATGGGCTGTGTCGTAGCGGCCGGGCTCGGTCAGGCACCGGCACGACAGGCTGCCTTGAAAGCAGGCTTGCCGCCCGAGGTATCAGCGTTGACGATCAATATGGTCTGCGGTTCCGGGTTGCGTGCGGTCGCCCTTGCATCGCAGGCAGTGCAACTTGGAGATGCAGAGTTCGTGGTCGCGGGTGGAATGGAATCGATGTCGAACATTCCTTACGCTCTTCAAACAGCACGCGAAGGCTTCCGAATGGGCAATCAAACTGCGACCGATCTGATGATCCACGACGGCCTCTGGTGCCCGTTCGAGAATTGGCACATGGGCAACACCGGCGAGATCGTTGCCGAGAAGCATCAGATCACTCGGGAAGCCCAGGACGATTTCGCCTACAACTCGCATCGAAAGGCCGCTGAAGCTCAAGCCGAAGGTAGATTTAAAGACGAGATCGTTCCGGTCGAGATCCCCCAGAAAAAGGGCGATCCGATCGTTCTCGACTACGACGAGCCTGTTCGCCCTGAGACCACGGTCGAGGCACTCGGCAAGCTCAAGCCTGCGTTCAAGAAGGACGGCGGAACGGTGACGGCGGGGAATGCTCCGGGAGTGAATGACGGTGCGTCGGCGCTAGTCGTCACCTCGCATCAGAACGCGATCGATCTCGGCGTCGAACCTCTCGGTCGCGTCGTATCGTACGCAGTCTCCGGTATCGAGCCGAAGTACATCATGCTCGCTCCGGTTGAAGGTGTTCGTCGTGCGGTAGCAAAGGCCGGTTGGTCGCTCGAAGACGTGGAACTGTTCGAACTGAACGAGGCGTTCTCCGTGCAAGCACTCGGCGTGATGAAGGAACTCGGGATTGATCCGGAACGCGTGAATGTCAACGGCGGTGCGGTCGCCCTCGGGCACGCGATCGGAAATTCGGGTAGCCGCGTGCTCACATCGCTCTTGTATGAAATGAAACGTCGAGGAGCGAAACGTGGAGTCGCAGGCCTGTGCCTGGGTGGTGGTAATTCAGTAGCAATGGCTGTCGAACGCCTCTAGCCGATTCTTGCAACATCGAACATTTGCCTGCCGTATTCAGTTATAATACGGCGGGCATCTTTATGACACCACAAGAACACAATCGTCTGATCAGCATTCTTTTCCATGTGCAGGGAGGCCTTCAGGTATTGGGCGGCATCCTGATGGTCGTCATCTACGCGGGAATGGGTTCGTACTTCATGCTGGGAGTTCATGGAGATGAAGGCCAATTCCTCGGTGGCTTTATGGTCGCCGTTGGGATCCTGATAGCTATTATTGTCTTCGCCTTCGCGATCCTAGATTTCTATGCCGCGTTCAAGATCGGGAAAATGCAGCCGATCGGCCGGATACTGGGCATTGTCGTAGCGTGTCTGTCCGTGATGAGTTTTCCACTTGGAACTGCCCTCGGTGTTTATGCCCTTTGGTTCTTTTTCGGGGATCTGGGTAAGGCTCTCTACAATGTTGACGGAGCCGGTACCGGCCCGCAGTACGCTCCTCCACCGCCGCCAAATAGCTGGCAGTCGTAGAATTTGGCAAAGTTTGCCCGGAGAATGCGTCTTTTCTCGGGGGCCTCTCTTTATGGAACGCAACGAGACCGCAAATCTTCTCAGCATTTTTTCATTCATCTTCGCAGGCATTCAAGGCTTGGCTCTGCTGCTCATCGGCCTGTACGCGTTGATAATGGCGTTTGTGCTGGTTTCCAGCGCGGTCAGCGGAAGCAATGCCGGTGCTGAGGCGTATATCGTGCCCGGTGTGATCGCCCTTGTATTTACCTTAATGGGTGCGATCGGACTTACGAATGTAATTCTAAACATCAGGCTCGGGCGTGCTCTGCGGAGTGCGAATCCGCCCTCGCCGAAGCGAGTGATCGTAACATCTATCTTCAATATCTGTAGCTTCTTTTGCGGAGGAGTATTCATATTGCCATTCGGAATGGCTCTCGGGATCTTCGGTATCGTCTTCGCTTCGTCGGAAAAGGGAAAAGCATATCTCAACGGCATACCCTCGGGGCTCATCCTAGCTCCGCCGCCACCCGTTGCCTATTCCGACGCCAGCTCCGGCGGTCATATTTGGCGATAGTTTCCTGATAACGAACGAGCGCGCGGCAGGCTTTAACGGCCTGCCGCTTGTTTGTTTTGGTAAGGCGGTTTCGGTAATCTCTAATTTTCGATCTAAGACCATTTTTTACAGGACATTTATCAACCAATGAACGAGATCATCGGAGTTATCGGTGCGGGAACAATGGGCAATGGGATCGCCCATACCGCTGCAAATGCGGGATTCAGTGTCGTGATGTGCGACATCAGTCAGGAATATGTCGATCGCGGCATCGCAAATATTTCCAAGAGCCTCGACCGCTTCGTTAAGAAGGAAACGATCACCGAAGAGCAAAAAGCCGAGATCCTCGGCAGGATCACGACCACGACCGAACTCGACGGTCTTAAGGATTGTTCATTGGTCGTTGAAGCTGCGACCGAGAATTTCGACATCAAGAAGCAGATCTTTGAAAAACTCGATTCGATCTGCGGCGCGGACGCGATCCTTTCTTCGAACACGTCCTCGATCTCCATCACAAAGATCGCGGCCACAACCAAACGGCCGGACAAGGTTATCGGTATGCACTTCTTCAATCCTGTTCCATTGATGAAGCTGGTTGAGGTGATCCGAGGCATCGCGACCTCGGACGAAACATATGCAAAAGTGAAGGACCTTTCGGAACAATTCGGAAAGGTGCCGGTCGAGTGCAACGACTATCCGGGATTCGTTTCTAACCGCGTTCTGATGCCGATGATCAACGAGGCTATCTTCGCATTGCACGAAGGGGTCGCAACTAAAGAAGCGATCGACGAGATCATGAAGCTCGGAATGAATCACCCGATGGGCCCGCTTACCCTTGCTGACTTCATCGGCCTCGACGTCTGCCTCGCGATCCTAAACGTCCTCCACGAAGGCCTCGGCGATCCGAAATACCGCCCCTCGCCGCTCCTCAAGAAATACGTCGACGCCGGTTGGCTCGGCCGAAAAAGTGGAAAGGGCTTCTACGATTACAATCAATAACCGAATCGGCCTTTACTGCGTATTAGCTGCAAATGCGCAGTGTGCGTACCGCGCGACCAAATCTATGAAAAGGCTTATTTCGCTACTTTCTCTATCGCTACTCGCGGTTTCGATCTCTGGCCAGATCAAGGTTCAGCCGATCGACCTAAAGGAACGTACGCTATCCAACGGTCTCCGAGTCGTTACCGTCCAAGACAACTCGAATCCGACGGTCTCGATTCACGTCTGGTACGACGTCGGCGGAAAGAACGATCCGCCGGGCCGCTCGGGCTTTGCACATATGTTCGAACATATGATGTTCAAGGCGACAAAGCATATGCGGGACGAGAAGTTTGATCGTCTGACCGAAGACGTTGGCGGTTTCAACAACGCGTCGACGTGGCCCGACTACACAAACTATTACGAGGTCGTCCCATCGAATCACCTCGAACGCCTGCTCTGGGCCGAAGCCGATCGGATGGTCAACCTGAACGTCGATGAGAAAAGTTTCGCTTCCGAGCGCGAGGTCGTAAAGGAAGAGTATCGCCAAAGCGTTCTCTCACCGCCGTACGGAAAACTTTTTTGGTTGATGGACGATAAGACATTCCAGAAACATCCATACCGCCGGGGCGTGATAGGAAATCTCGACGAACTGAGTGCAGCATCTCGTGCCGATGCTGAAGCGTTTTACAAAACTTTTTACAGGCCCGATAACGCGGTCTTGATCGTCGTTGGCGATTTCGATCAGAAGCAAACCGACGGTTGGATCGACAAGTATTTCGGTGCGGTTGTAAAGCCCAAAGGCTCTGTACCTCGCGTGTCGGAAGTTGAGCCGGAATGGACCCAGGAACGTCGATACAGCGAGTTCGGCCCGCGCGTTCCCTTTCCTGCGGTTGCGATCGTATATCAAGCTCCGAAAACTACGAGCCCGGACGTCCCCGCTCTTCGACTTTCCTCGGCGATCCTTAGCGGCGGTGCGAGCTCGCGACTATATCAAACGCTCGTCCGGGAACAACAGATCGCCCAACAGGCGTCGCTGAATCTGACCTTGAATTCTGAAGGGGGACGGATGTCATTTGTCGGCATCGGTTCGGATAAGGGCAACTCGGAAGCCCTCGAAAAAGCGTGGCTCGCGGAACTGGCTAAGATCCAGAACGACGGCGTAACTGAAAAGGAACTGCAAAAGGCGAAGAATAGTTACATTGCCGGAGCGATCAGTACCCGCGAAACAAACGACGGCAAGGCGGTCCTTATTGAACGAGCGATAACCTATAACGGTGATCCCAAAGCCGTTAACCGAGAGATCGATGCCGTTCAAGCGGTCACACTCGCCGACATCAAGCGTGTGATGAATCAATATTTCAAGCCGAATAATCGAGTCGTGATCAACTACACTCAGGCTCCGGCGAAGGCCGAAGAGGTGGCTCAATGAGAAAATCGATCAAAACTAAGCTGACCGCAGTTGCGGCAATTGTTGTTTTAGGCGCGGCCGCTCACGCTCAGTTACCCGAACCGGGTCCGGCTCGAAGCGTACAGGTTCCGGCGGTTAAGGAAGCGACGTTGAAGAACGGTTTGAAGATCGCGGTGGTCGAACGCCGAGCGGTGCCGTCTGTTTCCGTGACGCTGCAAGTCAATGCGGGCAGCGACAAAGAGGATGCCAAGAAGGCTGGGCTCGCTCGGCTGACGGCATCCTTATTAACCAAGGGAACGAAGACGCGTTCAGCAAACGAAATCGCTGAACAGTCCGAGTTCAACGCTAGTTCCGTTTTCGGATTTGCCCAGTGGCACTCTGTGAATGCGGGGATGACCGTACTTACGTCCGGTTTTGATACCGGAATGGACATCTTCGCCGACGTTGTTCGCAACCCGACGTTTCCGCAATCCGAGGTTGATCTCTTAAAGAAACAGACACTCGACGGCCTTAAGTCACAGTTGAGCCAGTCCACTTCGCTAGCATCATACGCTTCGAGCGTCTACAGCTTCCGTGAACATCCAATCGGTGGTACCCCGACCAGCATCGCGGGGATAGGTAAGATCGATATCCAAACCTTCTATAACAAACACTACCGTCCCGCCAATTCAGTACTCATCTTCGTTGGCGACATAACTCTTCAACGGGCAACCGCCGAAGCCGAGAAATACTTCGGCTCATGGATGAATCCCTCCATGCCCGTGAGTTCGTCAGGTGTAGTAGGATCGTCAGCCCAAAGCGGGGGACCGGATGTTTATTCGCGATTCCTTGTCATAGACCTCCCGGAATCAGGGCAAGCGTCGGTCAACTATTTCAAGCCCGTATACGCCGGCGGCCGAAAGTCGAAGGACTACTACACCGCGTCCGTCCTCAATTCCCTGCTCGGCGGTGGTTATTCTTCCAGGCTGAATCAGGAGATCCGGATAAAGCGAGGACTCAGCTACGGAGCGAGAAGCTTTTTCAGTTGGCGTAACGGCCCGCCGACCTTCACGGTTTCGACCCAGACCAAGGACGTTTCGGCTGCCGAGGTGGCAGAGCTGATCGTCGCCGAGTTGAAGCGCCTTTCCGGTACCGCGTCTGAGGACTTGGAGTTTGCTCCAAGAAAGTCTGTTCTCACCGGGAGTTTCGGCCGCAGCCTTGAGACGAACAGCGGGATCGCTTCAGCGATCGCGGAACTGTATTCGATGGGTGTAAGCACATCGGAACTGAACGCGTATATGGGCAGCGTCGATGGCGTGTCGAGCACCGACGTCAAGGACTATGCGAAGAAATTCTTCATTGCGGGAGACATCGTTATCGTCGGTGACTATGCAAAGTTTAAGGACGATCTAGCGAAGCGCTTTCCGACAACGAAGATCGATGTCGTAAAGGCTTCCGACCTGGACATCGAAAGCGCGACGCTGCGAAAAGGGGACGTACAGTAGCTACTTCTTCAAGCTCAGCTTGAGGATCACAGGATTGCGGAGCTTCTCAGTTTGAAGTTCCGCCTTTTCATTGACGAGCGGCCATTGGCTGTTCGCGACATATAGAAAATCGTCACCGCTTATCAAGCCGAGAGTAGGTTCAAGAAAGTCGGCGTGATTCGCTTCGAGAACCGTGGTCGCGGTCACACGATCACCGTCAATCGTGAATGCCGCTACACGGTGCGGATTGATGCCATTCTGTATCGCGATCAGTTTACCGCCATGAAAGTACAGGCCGTCGGTTCCCAAAAGAGTTATGTTCGCATCCGGTTTCAATTGTGTAATGGCTTTGGTCGAGAGGTCGATCCTGAAAAGGCCCTTCGCATAGTCGGCAACAAAGATCTCATTCGCCTTTGCTCCGCCGGTGATGCCTTGGAGCGATGCGAAAAGGTCGGACGAAATGAACGGCTCGATCTCATCCTTCGCGGCGTCGATACGATAGATACTTGGCGAGACACTATCGGTCGCGTAGACGTCTCCCGATCGATCGATCCAAACATCGCCCAGCACATGTTGCTCGCCATCGGGCAATAGATACTTTCGCAGAAGCTTGCGAGTGCGGAGATCGCACTTGAAAACTCCAGCTCGACCTTTGTCGGTTCCCGTAAATCCGCTCATTTGAGGAACCGCCGAACTCGCGACCCACAGAACGCCTTTCTTCGCGTCAACCTTCATTCCAAGTACAGCGTACAAACCATCGGAAGACGATGAAAAGTCGCTCTCAACTCCGCTGGCGTCAACCGAGACTATCTTTCGCTTATGGATGCTTCCAACAAAGAACTGCTTCATTTTCGCATCGAACGCCACACTTTCGGCGATCATTGTCTTATCGCGGAGTTCCAGTGCCCGCTTGCTTGCGTTGATCGGCTGCCGGTTCGCTGCGGCTGCGGCAACGAGCTTTTGGAATCGCTCGTCATCGCCAAGTGTTTTGAAGTCGTCATCCTTATCAAACGCGTACGCGAGCCCCATTTTGGTAAGTCGATCCAGAGAGGTAAGCGCATCATCCGACCGTCCATTCAGCGCAAATGCGACCGCAAGGTTGTAGATCAACCGCGGGTGATTTGGACGATTCCGATTAGCGATCTCCATCTGTTGGAGAAACTCCGCATTGGCCTTGCTTCGATACGCGGCCATAGCCGCCCGTTCGGCATCGCCGGCGGCTTTCATTTCGGCAGCAGTCTGGCCGAACGATGTTGACCAGAGTAAGAGGAGAGTGAAAACAAGTACGAGAATCCGCATAAATTCAATTATTCCAATTGTTTAGTAGGTAACGGCAAGAACGCAATCTCAGATGCACAATACTCGTCCATGGTTTGTTCCACTCAGCCGGGAATTTGTGAGTTGGTTGCTGTTTTGTCTGGCCTTTGATTCAATTGAGCTTTGAATCCGACACATACGTGCACCGAAACCTAAGAACATTCATTGACCTACTCCGGCAGGAGAAAGAGATCGTGGAAGTATCCGCAGAGGTCGATCCCTATCTCGAACTCGCCGAGATTCATCGCCGCGTTATCGACGAACAAGGCAAAGCCCTCCTATTTACCAACGTGAAGGGATCGACGTTTCCGGTCGTCACAAATCTTTTTGGTACGATCGGGCGTATCGAGTTGGCATTCGGCAAGCGGCCGCAGGATTTTGTTAAGCGAGCCGTGCACATGGTCGAAGATCTGGTTCCCCCAAAGTTGAGTAAGCTTTGGGGCTATCGCGACATGGCGATGACTGGGCTGAAACTTGGTACGAAACAAGTTCGAAACGGTCCTGTGCTTGAGTCCCGGCAGCCAACTGTCGATCTCGATAAACTTCCCTTGCTCCAACTCTGGCACGAGGACGGCGGCCACTTTATTACCTTGCCGCTCGTCTACACTGAGAGCCCGACGTCGGGCAAGCCAAA
Organism: Pyrinomonadaceae bacterium; assembly: GCA_040081025.1. Taxonomy (GTDB): domain Bacteria; phylum Acidobacteriota; class Blastocatellia; order Pyrinomonadales; family Pyrinomonadaceae; genus OLB17. Next base: position 20,283 of record JBEBGW010000016.1, read on the forward strand.
TCTAGGAATGTATCGCATCCAGCGATATGACAAGTCGACGACAGGCATTCACTGGCAGATCGGCAAGGGCGGCGGGTTTCACTATTTCGAGGCCGAGCAGCGAAACGAATCTCTTCCCGTCACCATCTTTCTCGGAGGCCCGCCGGCTCTGATCCTTTCGGCTATTGCGCCGCTTCCGGAAGACGTACCAGAGTTGATGCTTGCTTCGTTGTTGGCTGATTCAAAGATCGGCGTCGCAGAGAACCCGATCGCTAAGCATCATCGACTCATCGCCGAGGCTGAGTTCGCGATGGTTGGCCGCGTGCCTCCTCACGAACGACGACCCGAAGGACCATTCGGCGATCATTACGGCTACTACTCATTGGCTCACGACTATCCGGTATTTCATGCGGACGCCGTTTTTCACCGAAAGGACGCGATCTATCCGGCAACCGTTGTCGGGAAGCCGAGACAGGAAGATTTCTTCATCGGCGATTACTTGCAGGAACTCCTTTCGCCGCTGTTCCCGGTCGTGATGCCTGCGGTGAAAGATCTATGGAGCTACGGCGAGACCGGATTTCATTCGCTGGCGGCTGCAGTTGTCAAAGAACGATATGGTCGTGAGGCCCTTTCGGCCGGATTCCGGATCCTCGGTGAAGGACAGTTATCACTCACGAAGTTCCTCCTCCTTACCGACAAGCCTCAGGACCTGCGAAATTTCAAGGCACTTTTCGAACACATTCTCGCCCGCGTCGAATGGCACCGCGACCTGTTCATCTTCTCGCAGACTGCGTTCGATACGCTCGACTACGCTTCCGGCAAGATCAACCACGGCAGCAAGGCGATCCTTATGGGGACCGGTGACCCGAAGCGTGAGTTGACTCGTGAGTTTCATGGGCAACTTCCGGAGGGTGTTCGAAAGGCCGAACCGTATTGCGGCGGCTGTCTCGTGGTCGAGGGAACTACATACGAGGCTGAGCCTGAACTTGGGGAGCGTCTTGCGAAATGCGGTGCCTTTGACGATTGGCAGGTGGTGGTCATTCACGACGACATTAAGTTCGCCAGCACCACCGACAAATTCCTCTGGGCAACATGGACGCGGTTCAATCCGGCAACCGATATCTACGCGAAGCACGTTGAGTTGAAGAACAACCACATCGGCTACACCGCTCCGATCGTCATTGATGCACGGACGAAGCCGTGGTACCCGAAAGAGGTCGAAGTGCGGGACGACATCGCTAAGCTCGTAGATTCCCGGTGGAACGAATACTTCCCTGCTTAGCCAATACCAATAATGCCGATGCTCGCGAGCCGAAAGAGAACGTCCTTCATTGCCGCCGCACCTCTCGCGGCCCTTACTCTGGCGGTCCTTGCGTACAGCTACTTCATTGAACCGCAGAGATTGGCGATCAATGCTGCCGAGCTGAAGGTATCGAAGTGGGATCCCGCGTTTGACGGCCTTAAGATCGTCGCGATATCCGATATTCATGGCGGGTCGAATGGTGTCGATGAAGTAAAGATCCGACATCTGGTTGAAGCCGCGAATGCTCAAGACCCTGACCTGATCGTATTGTTGGGCGACTACGTTTCGCAAACCGGTCCGAGAGGCTCCGACGGAAAGCGGGCCTTGCGAATGTCGGTTGAGACCATTGCCGCCAACCTCCACGGACTTCGTGCGAGGCTCGGTGTTTTCGCGGTGCTTGGGAATCACGATGGGTGGCACGGTGATAGTGAGATCGCGGCAGCACTTAATGCGAATGATATCCGCGTACTTGATAGTGAGGTCGCGGTCGTGGAACGGAACGGGGCCAAACTTCGCATTCTCGGCTTGAAGGATCAGCTTAAGATCAGATCGTGGGAATCGTTTAACGACGACGCTAGGAAGCTGTTGGCCGCCACCGAGGGAGCGGGCGATATTCTGGTCCTGGAGCACAGTCCGGATGTGGCTCCGATCATCAACGGACCTAACCCGATCTCGAAAGAACTCCGATTGATGATCGCAGGGCATACGCACGGCGGTCAGGTTTGGCTCCCTGTGCTTGGACGGCCGATCGTGCCGTCGGGTCATGGCCAGAAGTATGCGGCGGGTCATGTGCGTGACAATGGATTCGATATCTTCGTTACTACGGGAGTCGGCACGAGCATCTTGCCCTTTCGATTAATGGTTCCACCTGAGATCGCGGTCCTGACGATCCGATCGGTGGAATGATCATTTCAGAACCTTCTTGATCCTCTTCCATTTTCCGTCATTCTTCGCCGGCTTTAATTTGAGGATCTTAGCCATCAGGTTATAGACGTCAACCGATTCGAATGGTTCTGACGTGTATCCCGTTTTGAATGCGGGTCCGTTCGCGATGAATGTAGCACGCAACAGCGGATGCATGTTGTCGTACCCATGACCGCCTCGAACCTTATCCAGCGTTCCCTCGCGCTCGGCTTTAGCCCAACGTTCCTCGTTTGTTATGACAGTTCCCGGCTCGGGAACCACGACCAGCGGCGCGAGTCGTTTGGCGTGAGAGAGTCTGAATCGCTTGGGAATCTCCGATCGTCGGTAGATCCTAGCCGTTGGCGGTAGCTTCGACCGGATCGTTTCATAGACCTTGTCTTCCATTCCCGGCTTCGGAAAGATCTGTGAGAACTCGCCCACCCAAAAGATCTTTGCCGTATCATTCGCGTCGAAGAATCGATCCAAGACGATCGCATCTCGCATCTCGTATGGTGCCATGCCGTGATCCGAGGTGATGATGACATTTGTCGTTCGACCGGAGCCTTTCGTCTCCAGTCCGTCGTTCAGCCGTTTGATCGCGGAATCAACCTTGAGCAATGCTTCGCGCGTTTCGTCAGCATCGGGCCCAAATGCGTGTCCAGCGTCGTCTACATCGGAAAAGTAGAGCGTGATCATCGTGGGGCGTTCGTTCCGCGGAAGATCGAACCATGACAGTACCGTGTCCACACGTTCCTCGTTTGGGATCTTGCCGTCATAGGGTTTGAAATACCTTGGCCGCATTCCCATGATCAGGGTCTCGGTACCCGGGAAAAAGAACGACCCGGCGACCTTGCCCTGCTTTTGGGCCGTGATCCAAATCGGCTCGCCGCCCCACCACATCGGATCTTCAACGGCGGTACGGTCGTTTAGCGAAAACGTCTTGCGTGTGGCCGGGTCCCACATATTGTTCTCGATCAACCCGTGGTTCCCGGGATAGAGCCCGGTCGCGACCGTGTAATGATTCGGAAAGGTTTTCGTCGGAAAAGCAGGCTGCATCCATCGCGCTCTGACACCTTCTGCGGCCATACGTGAAAGTTCGGGAGGCTTGTAATTATCAAGATAATCTGCCCTCATCCCGTCGATCGAGATCAGGATGACGGTAGTGTAGAACTGATCTTGCGCCCCGGTGGATACCGCGGAAAACGCATATAGTAGAACGATCAACGATCCTGTAAACAGACACTTCATTATGTTCAGGTTGGACTTATTGGAGATATCACCTCTATTATATCGAGCGTAGAAGCCCAAACAATTCTTAGAGGGAGAAATCTTTGTGAACAGATCGTCAAACTTTATTTCGTGCGTACTTGCTCTTCTTATCGCTGTCCTCGGCGGCCTTGCTTGTAACCAGGCAAGTTCCGGAACCGATACTCAAGCCGCTAATACGGCTGCGTCGAACACTTCGGCACCCACATCGACCACGACTGCCGCTGCGATCAAAGACATTAGCGGAAGCTATACCGTCAGCGGCCAGAATGAGGGCGGCGGAGGAGATTACGGAGGCGATCTGGCCGTCACGAAGCGAGATGAGGTTTATCAATTTAGCTGGAAGAGCGGCAATAGGACATACGATGGTGTAGGCGTTCAGACCGGCAATTCGGTCGGCGTCTCGTATACGGAAGGGAGTGATGGAAAGGGTTGTGGCGTGATCCTGTACTCGATCAAGCCGGATGGCAATCTCGATGGCAAGTTCGGCTATTGGGGTGTCAACGAGGCCGAGACTGAGACGGCGACTCGAACCAGCGGAACCGACCTTGACGGAAGCTATAACGTAAAGGGCTCGAATCCTGATGGAACGAATTACGAGGGCAAGTTGAACGTCAAAAAACAGGGTGCGGGTTACGCCTTCGAGTGGAATGCGGGCAACACGTCCACGGGCTTTGGAATCCGAGGAGCCGATATGGTTGCTGTTGGAATTGGCGGCGCGAAGTGCGGATTTGTCGGTTACGACGTTGCGGCTGACGGTTCGTTGAACGGTAAATGGGGCAGCGCCGGTTCGACGGACGTCGGCACCGAGATCGCCAAGAAGAAATAATCGTGACTGTTTATGTTGACGGCCTTCGCGACTACGGATGGCGGCACGGTCCATCCTGCCACTTGATCGCGGACTCGGTCGAGGAATTGATCGAGTTCGCCGAATCGATGGGAATGCGGCGGGAATGGTTTCAAGCGAAGAGTACGCCGCATTTTGACCTGACTGCAGAAGGCCGTGCAGCAGCGGTCGCGATGGGAGCGATCGAACTAACCTATCGCGAACTGATCGCGAAGATACGAG
>JBEBGW010000244.1:0-6867 GCA_040081025.1 Pyrinomonadaceae bacterium
ATAGGATACGATTTTGGCAAAGCTTAACTTCCGACGATCGGCTAAATGCGGTGTCGGAAATCGTGCCACGGGTTCATCTTGCTAGAGATGGAGATTTGTCGGACTTACGAGTAAAACGACGTGAGGAAACTTTGGTTCGAGCGAGCTAACGATTGACCTCAAAATCAGCCCACGTCCCTAGACAACAGAACAATGGCTAAGCTAATTCGATGGGATGTTCCGTTTGCCGGTGCATTTTACCCGAGCGTTGTTGCTCATTTTCAGACCAGCGAAGCGGCATCCCCGGGAATCATCGAGATCACGGTCAGGCCTAATGACGGAACGCAATTCCGCGTCGAATGTAAGTCCGTTCTCGCCTTTACTTGTTTTGATGAAAGCTGCGCTCCTAAACGCTGGTTTAGTAATGTGGAAACTGAGCAGGGAGAGATTAGCGCGTATCATTGCCTTGATTCTCCGTGGATAAACTCATACGAAGGTTGCCAATATGACGCCGAGGGGAATTCAATCCCGCTAAACCATTACCTGATATACGGCGGGGATAGTATTGTTGAATTCGTCTGCCAAAACGAACCGGTTGTAACGCAACTTCCAAATTGGAATTGACGGAATACAGAATCTTGTAAATTTCTTCCAATATGTCCACGATTCGTGTAGTCGCACATCTTAGCTCCAAACCCGAAACGATCGCCGAGACGCGCGCCGCGCTCGAAGAGTTTATCGATCCAACCCGTGCCGAGGCTGGATGCGTATACTACGAGTTGATGCTCAACAACGACGATCCGACCGATTTCACATTCGTTGAAGAATGGGAGAGCAACGAAACGCTAGACGCCCATCTCGAATCACCGCACATCTTGGCGTTCAAAGAACGTGCTGGTGAGCTGCTCGCGTGCGATCCCGACATTCGCCGATACACCCTGCTGAAGTAGTCGGCTTTTCCGTTCGTCCTATTCTTCTTAGTCGTCTTGTTCTGTGGTTTCAAATAACCTTAGACCACAGAACAAGATGAATAGGAAGAGCAAGCATATGAAGATCGATCGGCGAAACTTTCTCAAAACGCTTGGAGCCGCTTCAACTGTCGGAGCTCTCGCTCCGAACGTCTTTACCCAGCGCCGTCAAAAGCGATGCGTCGTGATCGGCGCCGGACTCTCGGGACTTGCCGCAGCATACAAGCTCAAGAATGCTGGATGGCAAGTCACGGTTCTCGAAGCACGCGACCGGATCGGCGGCCGCGTTTTCTCGCATAAAGATCAGCAGTCCGGCTTGGTGTGCGAACTCGGGGCCGAGTGGGTTGGCGAGAGTCACGAGCGGATCAAGGCTCTCTGCAAAGACTTCGGCATCCCTCTGCAGAAACATCAGTTCGAAGATTTCCTGCTCCGCGACGGCCGCGTGTATCGTCCGGGTACATGGGGTTTCTCCGGGCAAGCTAAACAGGCGTTCGACAAGATGATCGCGGGTTACGAGAAGCTGACGGTCGCTCAGAAGACGCGTCTCGACCGCAGCGACTGGTGGAATCATCTCGAAAAGATCGGCTTCTCGGCGGACGATCTTCGCCTTCGCGATCTGATGGACTCGACCGACTTTGGCGAATCCATCCGCCACGTTTCCGCCTTCGCCGCCCTCGCCGAATACGCCGAGTCCAGCCCGAAGAACGAGATGGACTACAAGATGACCGGTGGAAATTCGCGACTTGTTGAAGAGTTCCGAAAGCGGCTTAGATACGACGAAGTGATTACTAATACCCTTGTCGATTCGATCACTCAGAACGCGAGAGGAATTGTCGTTGACGCCCATTCAATAGCTGAGGTCAACCCGCCAGTTGTTCGCATGCCGCCGATGAGGTTGGCGGCCGACGCCGTCATCTGTACCGCCCCGATCCAGAGCCTTTTAAAGATTAAGTTCGATCCACCGCTGCCTGCGATCCACCGCAACGCCGCCGAGCAGCTCGTCTATTCGCGGATCTCGAAGAACAGCGTCGTTTACAGCGACCGCTTTTGGAAGGAAGAGAACTTCTCGATGGTTAGCGACACGACGTCGCACTTCTATTTTCACTCGACGCAATCGCAGCCGGGCAAAGAAGGGATTCTCACTGCCTACGCCGTTGGCGAAAAAGCGGAGGTGCTTTCATCTCAGTCCGACGAACGCCGGATGCGGATCGTCGCAAACGATATCTCCGCCCTAGATGACGACGCGCCGAAGAAGGCTCGACGGATAATCTCCTACGCCTGGCAGCGAGATCCATTCACCGACGGCGCTTACGCGCTCTACAAACCCGGCCAATGGTTCGGCATCCGCCCGATCCTCCAACGCCCTCACGGCAAGGTCCTCTTCGCCGGCGAGCACATCGCCGATTGGCAAGGCTTCATGGAAGGCGCCATCGAAACCGGCGAAGCCGCCGCCGAAGCACTCATCGGGCAGAAACGCGACCGTTAGGAAGCGTGGCGATCGGGCGCGCCCTTGGCAGAAGAAGGTTGGCAAAGAATCTTGCCCCGATTGCCACGCTCGTTAACACTCGCGTTTCTGCCCAGGTCCGATAGTTAACACTTAATTAACCTCAAGTTCACACCCGCGCAACGCCGCCTTCATATCCTCTCCTTTGCAATCCTGATTACAAGAAGGTTTTCAAAAGTTCGCGGGACGCTTCACAACGCCCCGCAATAAAAATATTTCCGATAGCTTTTTTATCGAGGAGACTCTATGAGATCGAAATTTACAGCTGTGTTTGTGGCACTGTTCATCGCCTTGATCGCTAATACCGCCTCTTTCGCCCAGACGACAGGCGGACTTAACGGCACGATCACTGATGCGAATGGTGCTGTGGTTCCCGGCGTCAATGTGACGCTAAAGAATGAGGCGACCAACCAGGTCCGCAACACTACGACCAACGATGAGGGCCGCTGGACGGCAACACTTCTACCGGTGGCGACTTACACCGTCTCTTACCAGAAGGACGGATTCAAAAAGGCGCAGACGCAAGGAATTGCAGTCGAGGCTGCGGTAGTTAGAGCTGCGGACGCAATACTTGAAGTCGGTTCGAGCGAGGTATTCGTCGACGTAACAAGTGACCAGCCGCTGGTACAGTCCGAGTCTGCTGCGATAGCCCGTCAGATCTCCGGCGAAGAAGTCACCAAGATCCCGACATCAACACGCAGCTTTACTGGCCTGCTTTCAAGCGAAGCGGGAGTATCGAGCGAGTTATCGCCTGTCGGCGTCAACGGCAACGGAAACATTTCGCCGTCTGTTAACGGCACTCGAACCACATCGACCAGCCTTTTCTTCAACGGCGTCGATGCCACAAACATTACGAGCAATGAAGGTTCACTGACCGACAACATTGCCCCCGCTCCGGAGACGCTTCAGGAAGTTAAACTTCAGACTTCCCTGTACGACGCCTCAACAGGGCGAAGCGGCGGCGGTAATTTTCAGCTTGTCACGAAATCAGGCGGAAACAAGTTTACGGGATCCGCCTACTACTATCTGCAGAACAAGGCTTTCAACTCGAACGAGTTCTTTCTTGAGCAAAGCGGCAATGAAAAGCCGCGTGCCGATCGTACCGAACTCGGGTTCACCGTTGGCGGTCCGATAATCAAGGACAAGTGGTTCTTCTTCGGCGGCTACCAGTTCACCGACGCGAATACCGGACTTGTTCCAACTGCGCGCACACGAACTATTCTTCCGCTAGCATTTAGCGTTCTCGGTGACGACCGCTCAAAATCTGCGATCGCCGCGGCCTTCAATCAGTTCAACGGATGCGTCGGTGCAAACTGCTTGCTTCCGACGGACATCAGCGATGTTGCTCACAGGATCCTGAACCTTCGCAATCCTGTAACCGGTGGGTTCTATCTTCCGAGTCTTCAAAATCAAACGTTCCGTGTAGTAAATATCTCGGGGCAAACTTGCGACACGACAACGCTTGTCGGGTGTTTGCGAGATCAGACGGGAACCGGAGCTTTCCAGTTCGGAGGTTTCCCGACAGTAACGTCACGAACGCTGCAGCGGAACAATCCCTTGGCCGAGTACGTTAGCGTCGAACCTTCGCTTTTCCGTCAGAATCAATTCACCACTCGCATCGACGGCCAGCTTTCGACCAATAATACCCTTAGCGGCACGTTGTTTTTCTCGGATTTTCCCGGCAAAGATTCGTTCCCCGATCCGAACAGTCTTGCATCCCCGACCACGTTGGAGCGTGACGATCGGAACCGAACACTGTCGATAGGCGACACACATATCCTCACGTCGAACTGGATCAACGAGGCTCGTTTCGGCTATTTTTATTTGAATAATACCCGAAACTTGACCGAGGATTTCTCGACAGGTGAATTCACGAACGAGTTCATCGGCGTAACAAATCCAGCATCTACCTTCGATTCCAGCCTGGCGACCACGCGTCTCGGCCACTATATCGGCCGAAACAATATCGCAAACTTCTCGTTTGGCGGGCCGAACGATTCGTTCAACCGCCGAAAGCAGGTCACGTATAGTTTCAGCGACAACGTCAACTGGACCTATAAGAACCATAACTTCAAGTTCGGTGGCGAATACAAGCGACATCAGTTCGACACGAATCTTCCGGAAGAGCAGGCGACCGAATTCGAGAAATTCGATTCGTTCACACAGCTTCTCACCGGCAACGCCACCGAGGCCGACACGCAGTATGGCATAACGGATAAGAGCTTCCGCTTCCAGGATTACGGGTTCTATATCACCGACAATTGGAAGCTCAATAGAAAACTGAGCCTCAATCTTGGTCTTCGCTACGAGCTTTTCATGTGGCCGACCGAAAAGAATGGACGCATAGGAAACTTTGATCTCGAGCCATACCTGCCATGCTTTACTCAGACGGGCGGAACGAACGCTTTATGCGACAACCCCTCGCCCGGGTTCATCATTCCGAACAATGTTAGTTCGACGGGTGTTCAAATAGTTGATGCGGCTGTCGGTGTGACTCAACAGGCGAACAACGGCCATACGCTGAACGGTCAGGACTATAATAACTTTGCACCTCGAATCGGGCTTGCTTACTCGATCAACGATAAATTGGTCGTTCGCGGCGGCTACGGACTTTTCTACGATCGTCCGTCCGCTTCGTTCATCAACACTGTCTTCTCAAACTATCCGTTCCTTCGTGAAGTTGAGATCACGGTCCCGAGCGGAAACGTTTCGATCCCAACGGCCTTCTCTGGCGTCCCGACCAATGTACCGCTCAACGAATGGCTGCCGTTCCGACTTCTACGGACGGCGGGAGCTGGCGGAACGTACCAGATCCGTGACAACACTCCGGTCTTCGTAGATTCACGCGGTACCCCGCAGGGCGCCGGATGCGTTATTGCAACGGGCGTGAACTGTATCCGCGGAAACATCGCAGAAACGTTCGAGTTCCGTGCGATCGATCGCAACCTTCAGACGCCGTTCGTTCACCAGTGGAACGTTGGAGCTCAGTACCAGCTTTCGAAAGACCTGGTTGTCGAAGCTCGTTACATCGGTACGAAGGGTCAGAATCTACTGATCGCACAGGCCCTGAATCAGGGATTTGATTTCAACGATCCCAACACGCCGGATCACATTTACGAGCGATTCAACCAAGCCTACGTCGCGGCAGGTTCACCGAACGGAGCGCTTAACGCCGGTGCGACCGCCCGTGAACGCGGGGCCGGCAGAGCTTTTGGCTTCGCCAATCCGTATAGAGTGGGCGGAACGGCCACGTGCGCAGGAGGCGTTCTTGGTGGCGTCGCGGGCGCCCCGCTCGACCTCAACCTTGCCAATCCGATCACATGCTCGGGCAGCACGATCGGCGGCGGTCAGGTTATCAACTTCGAAGCACGCGTGCCGGTCCTCGGGTTCAACGTTCCTGAAGCTCTCTTGCTTCAGTCAAAGGGATACTCAAACTATCACGGGGCCCAGTTCAGCCTAACCAAGCGTTTCTCACGCGGACTTCAGTTCAATGTCGCCTACACGTTCTCGAAATCACTCGACGTTATGTCTAGCGATCCGGGAAGCACGGCTGGCGGCGGTAAGCCGGATGTTCCGAACACCGGCTTCATCGCACAGGGCGACTCGCGTGATCTGGATTCGAACTATGCTCGATCCGATTTCGACCGCAATCACCGTTTCAGCACGAACTTCGTGTGGGAGATCCCGACCTTCGGCTCGAATAGCCGTTGGGTTAGAGGCTTTAGCCTCTCAGGTTTCTTCCAGGCACAATCGGGCACGCCTTACACCGTATTTGCGGCAGAACCGGAGCTACAGACGGCACCGCAGTATGCGGATCTCACCCGTGGGTCGGGCGGCGTCTATCGGCTTGGTTTCGGCCGACCGAACATCAACTGCTCGGCGTCTGATGCGGTCGCAGATATAAACACCGATAACGTAGTAGCATTCGACCGTTCCTGCTTCTCGTCACCATTTGGTGGGTTCGGGAGCCTCGGACGAAACACGTTCCGCGGTCCGCTGCAGCAGCGGCTTGATCTAAGCCTGGCGAAGAACACGCGAATAAACGAAACGATGAGCTTCGAACTTGGCTTCGACCTATTCAACGTGTTTGACACCGTAAACTTTGCGAATCCGAACAGCGACCTCCAGGACGCGGTTGACTTCGGTGTCGTAACTAACACCATCGGCGGCCCACGCGTCGGACAGTTCCGAGCTAAGTTCCGTTTCTAAAAGCAGCAACATTCGATCAAGGGAAGTACAAAAGGAGGCTGCCGGGAAAGAGATTTCCGGGCAGTTTCTTTTTTGGTTTAATACAAAAATTTAACTGTTGACATCGCGTTGCGTCTGTGGAATACTGTTCGGCCCGGGCTCGATCGGGCGGGCTGATCTTTGATAACGTGTCGTGCATTTGGCTCACAGATGTCCCATCTCTCAAGG
>JBEBGW010000245.1:0-6811 GCA_040081025.1 Pyrinomonadaceae bacterium
GACGATGGCGTCCGCGTTCCGACGATCGATGCGACGTTGGTTGAATATTTCGACGATCGAGCTCTCGCGTTCATTTCCGAGAAATTCCCGGAAACGCCGTCAGGAATGGCAGGAGCGATCTTCTTTGAGCAGGAAACGACGAGCGAAAACGAAGACACATTGCTCGAATCATGGAACGATCTGCTTGAAAAGCACAATGCCGAGTTAGACGTCTCTTGGTTCACGACGACCGCGGAGGACCGCGAGAAGATGCGGGCGTTTCGGCACGCTTTGCCGGTCTCGGTGAATGAGCGCGTCGTTCGGAGCAAGCAGAAAAAGGTCGGAACCGATATGGCGGTTCCGGACGAGACGTTTCCCGGGTTTCTGAAGTTCTACAAGGACACACTCGACGCGAGCGGGATCGATTACGTCATCTTTGGCCACATCGGCGACTGCCATTTGCACGCGAATTTGTTGCCGAAAGATGGTGCCGAAGCCGAAAAGGCCCGACACCTTTACGGACGGTTCGTTGCTCAGGCGGTGATGCTCGGGGGGACGGTTTCGGCTGAGCACGGTATCGGCAAGCTCAAATCGAAGTATCTTTACGTGATGATGGGCGAGCGGTACATCAACGAGATGGCCGAACTCAAGCGGGCATTCGATCCGAACGGCATTCTCGGGCGTGGGAATATGATCGACGAAAAGTTTTTATGATCAAAGCAATTTTGATGGATTTCAACGGCGTCATCATTAACGATGAGCCGATACAACACGCGGCGTACAAGGAGATATTCGGAGCCGACGGTATCGACGTGACCGACGAGATGTATTACTCGCGGCTCGGGATGGACGATAAGACGTTTGTTGCGTCGATCCTCGATGAAGCAGGGAAGCCTGCCGATATGGATCGTGTGCTCGAATTAACGTCGGCAAAGACCGCGCATTGGCGGGATATCGTTTCGGACGCCATGCCGATCTTCGAAGGCGTTGAGAATTTCGTTCGAAAGTGTTCGCAGGAGCTGTCGCTCGGCATCGTGAGCATGGCAAAGCGTGAGGAGATCGATTTCGTACTCGAAAAGGTCGGCATCGCGGATTGTTTTTCGGTTGTCGTGAGCGCCGATTCGGTGACAATTTGCAAGCCTGATCCCCAGTGCTATCGACTGGGCTTCCGCGACCTCGATCTTGCCCGAACATCGGTAGGACACCTCCCGATGGTTCATGGCGATTGTCTCGTGATCGAGGATTCCCCGCCCGGAGTCCAGGCGGGCCGTGCTGCAGGATTGCCGGTGCTTGGCGTTACGAACACCGTATCAGCCGACCAACTCCGAGCCGCCGGAGCAACGGCAATCGCGAAGAAGCTGGACGATTGGTTTCCGGAGTCGATGCGGCGCGTGTTTGTATAGCAAAGCCTCGGAGTTCACGATTTTCTCAAACAGGATAAACCCGATAAACAGGATGTTTGTTTTAATTTCTTATCCAGTTCATCCTGTCTATCCTGTTTGAATAGTTTTTATGTCTGAACATTTCATTTCCCGAGCGGACGCTGAATCCGATCTGCTCGCGTGTGCGACTTATCTAGCCGAATCGATCGAGAGTTCCGACGGCCACGCCGAGGGCATCTCTGCGGTCGTTCCGCGTTATCTGGAAAAAGGCGATGTCGATCTCGCGGCGGAGTTGGCGAATACGGTCGAGGACCCGTTCATGCGTGACCGGTTGTTGATCCAAGTTGCCGAAAAATGCGCCGCGGTCGATGACGACGAGTATGCAATGCAGCTTGTCGATGCTATCGAAGATCCCGGTATGCAGGCCGAGGGCCGCGAGCGGATCGGCATACTTGAGGCGACGAAAGGTAATTTCGAAGCTGCCCGACAGATCGCGGAGTCGATGGATGATCCCGACCACGTTTACGCCGCGATCGCAGGTAAGCTGCATTCGTCGGGGGATAGTGTGGCGTTCAAGGCCGAGATCGATCGGATCGAGTTCGCGGCGGCCCGAGTTTCGGCCTATACAGGGATCGCTCATTCACGGCTCGCAGACGGCAATGCCGATGGGGTTGTCGAACTGCTGGATGAGGCGGTGGTCGATGCGGCGGAAATAGAGCATGACGAGGAACGGATCCGAGCCTTCGTCGAGATCGGGACGCTTTACATTGAAACGGGTGCGAATGGGAAGGCGATCGAGACTTTCGACAAGGCACGTGAGCACGCTGAACAGTTGGATAACGTTCATCGCGACGGATTCCTTTCGGCTGTTTCGGTTGGATTTCTTCGGGCGGGAAGTCAGGACCTTGCGGATCGGGCGCTAGATATGGTCGAAGATAAGACGCAATTGGCGACTTGCCTCGTCGGACATGCACGGCATTTCTGGGCAAAGGACCAGAAGGATGACGCGATCGAATCTTTAGAGGAAGCCTATTCGATCCTCAAGTCGCAGCGTGACATCGAGACGCGGAACAGCAAAGAGAAATTTCGACTATTCGGCTCACTCGCGGCTCAGTTCGCTCATTTTGGAAAAGGCGAGCGGGCGATCGAAACGGCCGAAGAGATCGCAGACGACACAGAACGGATGCATTCGCTCGCTCAGGTTGCGGTGATTTTTGCTTCACGCGGCGAAGATGAGTTGGCCAAACAAGCGATCAATGCGATCGAGGAAGATGCCCAGAAAACTTTTGCGTTGATCAGTGCGAGCGATGCGGTCGAGAAAATAGGGAATCGCGAAGCGGCGATCTATCATCTCGATGAGGCCGACCAGCTTGCGGAAACTGTTCCGCAGCTAGCGTCAAGATCGAGTGCATATTTGGAGATCGCCAAGCGCTACGCAAAATACGAGCTGGCCGAAAAGTTTGACGGTTCAGTCGCCAAAGGCATCGAGTCGATCTCGGCGATCAAAGACGAAAGCATCAAGGTCACGTCGCTGATCGAACTGGAAGGGATCGTCGAGGAATTGAAACTCGATATCGCTCCCGAGGACCTAGGATTCTTGAAAACGATTCTCAAGGACGTACCGAACGAATAATGCCTGAATCACTTACGATGCTGTTCGATGTCAGGGAGATCTTTTTCACCGTCTTTGGACATGGGGTTAGCTACGTCGAATTTATCGGCACCGTACTAGGATTGATCTCAGTCTTTCTCGCCTCACGAGCGAACATCTTCACCTGGCCGACCGGTATTGCGAACGCGATATTCTTTCTCGTCATCTTCTACCAGATACATCTGTACTCGGATATGTTTCTGCAGATATATTTTTGCGGGATGGGTGTGTACGGCTGGTTTTCGTGGAAGTATAAGGCGGCTCATCATCAGAGCGAGATTCGAACTCTCGCAAAAAATCAGAGACTCTGGCTAGGTGTTTTGATCGCGTTCGTGGTTGTTGTTGTGGGCACGCTGATCTCACGGATCCACTTAATATTGCCGCAGGTATTCGATCATCCGGCGTCGTTTCCGTACGTCGATACGTTCATCGCCATCTCGAGCATAATCGCGACGATCCTGCTCGCCCGCCGGATTTTCGAAACGTGGGTTCTGTGGATACTCGTCGACATCACGAGCATCGGCCTCTATTCGGTAAAGGGAGTGAAATTGATCGCGTTTGAGTTCGTGATCTTCCTTGCACTCGCGGTGTTAGGCATTGTTACTTGGAATCGACTCTTGAAAGCTCAGACCCAAGGACCGTTAGAGATCTGATCTGATAAGATCCTCGAACGTGTCTCGGCGGCGGATCAGTTCGGGTTCGCCGTTTTCTTTAATAAGGACGACGGGCGTGAGGAAGCGGCCGTTGTATTGGGACGCTTGAGCGAGTGAGTATGCTCCGCAGTTGAGCAGTGCAAGCACGTCGCCGGGTTGCATATCGGCGGGCAAGAGGCGGTGATCTGGCAAGCGTCCGTGGCCCTCGTGGTCGAAGTAGACGTCGCCACCGTCACACAGAGGGCCGGCGAGTTTGTAGGGCGTGTCGTGCGCATCTTCGGCTCGTTCGGCTGATATCAGATGGTAGTACCATTTGTAGGTTTCCATCGAGAGCAGGATGTTGAAGCCGGCGTCGGTTAACAGCCAGTTGTCAGTGGAATGAACCACCCCGTCAGCCGTAGCGGCTGCCACTCCTCCTTCGTAAGGGGGGCAGTTTTGCCCGATGGGTCGTGTCTTTTGGTTTCTTATTGTTGTTAGGCAAACGCCGGCGTCGGCGATGATCGAGCGGCCGGGTTCGAGGAGTAGTGTGAGACCGTCGAGGAGGTGCGATGCTCCACAATCGTCGGCGAAATCCTTCGCTTCCTGCCAGGCCTTTCCGACTGCGTCCGCAGGCTCGAAATCGGCGGAGAACATCTCTCGCTGTTCGGCAGGGAACTGAGAGCCAAGCGAATTGTCGCGAAGGTAGTTGACCGGAAATCCGCCTCCGAGATTGATGTGCTGTAGCTTTGTTCCCGACGCGTCGTGGATCCGCATCATGCTGTCGGTGAGCATTCGAAACGCATCGACGTAGGCCTGCGGTTCGGGATTTTGCGAGCCGATGTGGAGGTGGATGCCGTTGAGGTTCAGGTGCGGCGAACCTTTGTACTTGGCGAAAGCATGGAATGCTTCATCCGGCATCATTCCGAACTTCGACGTGACGAGAGCAGTCTGTAATCCGCTATGCGTTCCTGTCTTGATCTCCGGCACCATCCGAAGGCTGACATTCGCGGATCTGCCGAGCCGCTTTGCCGTCTCCTCGATCAGAGAAAGCTCGTAAAGCGAATCGACCTGGATCGCGTAGACGTCATTCGAGATCGCGAGTTCGAGTTCCCAGATCTCCTTACTGTTTCCGTTGTAGTTGATCTGATCGCCGGTAAAGCCGACCTTCAAGGCCTTCCATAGCTCTCCGCCGGAGTTTACCTCGATATCCGACCCAGCGTCCTTCACCGCTCGGAGAATGCCGAGCGTGGACATCGCTTTTGCGGCATAGCAAAGCTTCAGCGGACAGTTGATAACAGACGCCGCTTTCTTCAGCCGTTCGACGTTATGCCGAATGCGGTTCTCGCTATAAATGAACAGCGGCGTACCATGCTCGCGAGCAAGTTCAACGGCATCGACACCATCGATGTGGAGTCGGTTATTTTTGGGTTCGAGAAAGTTCTCGATCTGCCAGCCTTGAGTCATAAATAACCTAAGAGTTTAACCGCAAATGAACGCGAATGAACGCGGATATTGAAATCTATATCTGCGTCTATCTGCGTTCATCTGTGGTCGACTCAATTGCCTGGGCGTTGTATCCCCGTCCCTCGCGGATGAAGACCCGGGAGTGTGATCGGCAGCTTACCAATTATCGGTTGAAGGCCGAGGATCGCGCGAGCCGAAGCCCGTCCGAGGCTTGGCATATCGCCGTAAGCGACGAGGTTCGTTTTCATCTCGGGGAACGAAGAAAGAATGTACGGGTTGCCGAAGCTGATTCCGATGACGCGTTTGTTCGCGGCGAGGGCTTCGCGGAGAATGGCGGCGCCGTTTTCAGGGATACCGACGCTGTTCTTAGCGCCCGACCGGACGCGGCCGTAGAGTCCGACGACGACGGTGTCAGCTTCGTTAACCGCCTTCCTCGCGGCAGCCACTTGTTCCTGCAACGAGTTCTCTTGAAGATACGCCTGAGTAAACTTCACACCGTTAGAACGGAGTGTTCCCGCGAGCGGATTCATCACAGCTCCGCCGTCGAAACCGTTCGAGATGCCGAGTACCGCGACCTTCTTCGTTCGGTCGAGCGGTAGGTCGCCTTCGCCTTGGCGGACGAGGGTGATCGCGGCGTTGGCGATCTCGTCGGTGAGTTGCGTGACATCCGGCGACGACACGATGCGGTCGATCTGGTCAATCGGCGTGATGCGGTTCTTGAAGAGCCCGAGTTCGTGCTTCCACGCGATCTGGCGTGTGACCGATTCATCAAGCCGCGCCATCGGGATGCGACCGCTGGCGACGGCTTCCTTTAATCCGCGAAGCATAGCATCGACGTTCTCCGGCTTTTCGAGAATGTCGGTACCGGCGAGAAACGCGCGGACACCGGCTTCTTCCTGAGTGAAATAGATCGTCAGGCCGCTCATCGACATCGCGTCGGAAACGATCAAGCCCTTGAATCCCATCTCCTTGCGGAGAATGTCGGTCTGAACTTTCGCGGAAAGGGTCGCCGGAATGTAGGCGGTTTCTGAAACGATCTCTGAACCGGCCTCGGCGTCGCCGCCCTTATATTCCTTGAGCGGCTTGATCACCTCATTATCGATTTGCGGCAACGCGATATGGGCGACCATCACGGCGCCGATACCCGCGTCCACGGCACGCTTGAAAGGCACAAGTTCGAGCGAATCGAACCTTGCTCGCGGCAACTCGATGATCGGCAGGCCTCGGTGCGAATCGATCGCGGTATCGCCGTGGCCGGGAAAATGTTTGGCGGTCGCGATGACTTTCTGTGACTGAATGCCTTCCGCGAACGCAACGCCGAAACGCGCGACATCCTCAGGATCTTCGCCAAAGCTGCGTACGTTGATCACCGGATTCGCGGCGTTGTTGTTGACGTCGAGCACGGGTGCGTACACGTGCTGAATTCCGATCGCACGAGCCTCGCGACCGGTGACGACGCCCATTCGGCGAGCGAACTCGGGATTGCCGGTCGCGGCAACCGCCATCGCCCACGGAAAGTTCGTCGCGTCCTCAAACCGCATCCCGATACCCGTCTCCGCGTCGAGCGACATCAGCAGCGGATATTTCGCCGCTTCCTGCATTCGGTTCGCGACGTGCGTCGTTTCGTAGATCGGGGCACCGAAAAAAATGATCCCGCCGAGCTTGTTCTCGACGATGTGTCGCTGCAGATCTTTGAAGAATGG
>JBEBGW010000246.1:0-6810 GCA_040081025.1 Pyrinomonadaceae bacterium
TTGCTAAATATTCGAGAGCCGTTTGGATAAGCGTTTCTTATTTCGCAGACATACACTTATTGATGCTGTCGAACGTTTGAACAGCGGCGCCGACGATCTCGTCATCGTTCGCACCGGCGCCGGAATAGGCGGTGATCGCTTCCCCAAACTGCTTCCACATCGGGCCGACCATCGGGCCGTAGCTGGCGAAGAACGCTCCGCCGTTTTCGGGCGTGAGTCCAAGCTGCTCTTTCAGGTGGCGCGAGATGACCTGGCCGCCCAACGTGGAGCCTTCGATCACATATATGCTTCCGAATGCCTTTGGAAGACTTGAGACATCGGGGAGATCGTCGAAGATCGATCCTTTTTCGAGCCCGAGAGCTTTCGCATCGGCTTCAAGCGAAGGCAGCTTTCTTCGTTGGTCGTAATCAAAGCCCGCTTCCTTCAACTCCGCATACGGTAACGTCGGTTCGTAGGCAGAATAGAACGAGTGAAATTTCCCGATCATCCTCTTGTAGTCATCAAGGCTGAAGAGCTTGCTCATTACATCGACAGCGCCTTCCACGTCCTCATGCTGCTGTCTAGTCGATTCTTTTAGTTTCTGCAGGATCATATTTGCAATTGAAAGTCGTTTTCAATAAAGTACGACGTTCATCTCCTTCGGTCAAGTTAGTTAGAGGCGGATCAAGATAAGAGTACCTTATATCCAAAACAATACTGCGGCACCTACAAAATAAAAATGCCGTCCGGATCAATATGACCCGGACGGCATTTTTTTGTTTTGATCTTTACCTTTATCTTACTTCCCAGCGGCCAGTTGGATCCGTGCATTCGCCGCTTCTAGCTGTTCGCGAGTCACTTCCGTGAGCTCGATGGCGGACGATGCTTTTGCCGCAAGCTCCTTCTCTGCCGACTCGCGAGCTGCTTTGGCCGCTTCGAGGTCGATCTCGGTCGCGGTCTCTGCTGAATCCGTGAGTACCGAGACTTTATTATTGTTCATCTCGACGAATCCGCCAGCGACGACCATCTTCTCGACAGTTCCCTTTATCGAATACGAAAGAATGCCGGGCTTCAGTGCCGACACCACCGGCGCGTGATTGGCGAGCAAGCCCACCTCGCCCGATGCAGTCGGAATGGTTACGGAATCGACCTCGGCGTCGAAGACCTTCTTTTCGGGAGTTACAATTTCAAGCTTAAGCATAGTGATAAATGGTAAACGGTGACTGGTAAATGGCTTCTATATTTACCACTTACCATTCACCGTTTAGAACTGCCTCCTAGGCAGCGGCGGCCATCTTCTTGGCTTTCTCCCTTGCCTGTTCGATCGTGCCGACCATGTAGAATGACTGTTCAGGCATATCGTCGCACTTGCCGTCGAGGATCTCGCGGAAGCCCTTGATGGTGTCTTCGACCTTGACGTACTCACCCTTCAGACCAGTGAACTGCTCGCCGACCGTGAACGGCTGCGAGAAGAAGCGTTGGATCTTACGAGCACGGGCAACGGTCTGCTTGTCGTCTTCCGAAAGTTCGTCGAGACCGAGGATCGCGATGATGTCCTGAAGATCTTTGTAACGCTGCAGGATCTTCTTAACTTCCTGAGCGGTGTTGTAGTGAACGTCGCCGACGATCTGCGGATCGAGGATACGCGAGTTCGACGCAAGCGGGTCAACGGCCGGGTAGATACCAAGCTCCACGATCTGTCGCGACAGGGCCGTAACAGCATCAAGGTGAGCAAAGGTCGTAGCCGGAGCGGGATCTGTATAGTCGTCGGCGGGCACGTAAACAGCCTGGATCGACGTAATAGCACCGGTCTTGGTCGAAGTGATGCGTTCCTGCATCTCTCCCATTTCGGAAGCGAGGTTCGGCTGGTATCCGACAGCGGAAGGCATACGTCCGAGAAGTGCTGATACTTCGGAACCGGCTTGCGTGAATCGGAAAATATTATCGACGAAGAAGAGCACGTCGTTGCCCTGGTCTCTGAAGTATTCGGCAACGGTCAAGCCTGAAAGAGCGACACGGAGGCGTGCTCCCGGAGGTTCTGTCATCTGCCCGTAGACAAGTGCTACCTTCGACCCCTTGATCGCTTCCATATCGACCTTTGAAAGATCGAAAGCGCCAGTTTCCTCAAAATTGTGAGTGAAGGCATCTCCATAAGTGATGACCTTCGATTCGACCATTTCGCGAAGCAGGTCGTTTCCTTCACGCGTTCGCTCGCCAACACCGGCGAACACCGAGAAGCCGTCGCGGCCCTTCGCCACGTTGTTGATCAGTTCCATGATCAGAACCGTCTTACCAACACCCGCACCACCGAAGAGGCCGATCTTACCGCCGCGAAGGAAAGGCTGAATAAGGTCGATGACCTTGATGCCCGTCTCGAACATTTCGAGGCTCGTCGCCTGTTCGTCGAACGAAGGAGCGTGGCGGTGGATACCGTAACGCTCATCGGAAACCACAGGTCCGAGTTCATCCACCGGATCGCCGATGACGTTCATGACGCGGCCGAGTGTCGCTTGGCCGACCGGAACGGTAATGGGACCGCCAAGGTCGATCACCTTCATTCCACGGATCATTCCGTCGGTCGGAAGCATTGACACGGCACGCACGCGGCCTTCGCCGAGGTGCTGCTGCACTTCCGATACGACGTCGACCGCTGTCTCAACATCGAAGCCTTCTGATGTGATACGAATCGCCTGGTGGATAGGCGGAAGATAGTCTTCGAATTCGACGTCGACGACCGGCCCGATGATCTGCACGACCCTACCGATCTTTACGTCCCCGTTATTAGCCATTGTGATAAATCACTCCTGAGATAGATGAGAAATCGTTAATATAACAAAGCAGTAAGAATATCATAGGCCGCCTCTGCATCGCAAAAGCGGCCTGATCAGATCTCCCCTATCTAGGAAGCATGGCGTTAGCGACTTCCTAATGAGTCGTTTGAAATGGTTGATTCGATTGGATGACGTCCTTTTGCCCAGTAGCCTCGATCTTATTAGATCCGTCACCGATCAGGCCTTTTGCGTCGCTGGTCAAATTTTTCGCTTGCTCACGAATTCCCTCGGTCAAATTAGAAAGGGTTCCGCGGGGGTCCTTCTTCAAGGAGTTAAACTTATCCATCGCGGAAGCCCGTCGATCCGCACCCTTCTTGGGATCTAGAAAGTACGCCGCTGCTATTCCTGCTCCAACGCCAGTAAGTATTTTAAGTGCTCTATTCATAACGATATTAGTTCTCCTTTTTCGACTTCGCTATTAGTTCTCTTTCGACTTCGCTCTTTTTCGTCCTGAACCGCCCGGGTTCTTCCCGCCGCCGTCCTGCTTATTCACCGTCGCCCAAGCGCGTGCTTCTGCCTCTTTTTCGGATACACCTTTTTCAATGTAGCCTTCAGCAATGTGGTCGGCCTTTCGTTCCTGTTTCGCCGTATACTTGCTCGTTCCGTCTTTCTTCGTCGGCATGGTTAACCTCCCCGGTGAGACTAGCTGGTGACTCCATCGCCTACTCGTAAACGCATCAGGAACTGGTCGGCACGATGATAAAGATTCATTCCGGCGCGCTTACGTCCACGCGGTTTACGATTCCTCGTGATTGTCGTGCGCTTGTTGCCGCTCGCGGTCGTGTGAAGTTCCAGTGACAAGATCTCGTCGTTTTCCGATTTGCGATTGAATCCAAACATAAACTCTCCCGTAGACTGTTTCGGTTTAGGACACGAATTTCTGTACGGAATAAACAGGGGCAACAGGCGTGCCAACGGGATTTGATTGACAGCCGAACACACCTTTAGTAGCCTCAGCCATATAGACTTATCCAAGGAAAATTGCACTAATTTGAGCGATCTTAAAAAACTCGAACTACCGCCCCAAGGCCTGAACACGCTCTTCGGTGTACAGGATCAAAACATCAAATATCTTGAGTCTTTACTCGACGTGAATATCGGAGCACGCGGCAATGAGCTGTTGATAGACGGCGATCCGCGCGATATCGAGACGGTCGAGCAAATATTGAAAGAATTTGGCGAGCTATTTGCCGAAGGCCATCACTTTACCGATAAAGAACTCAAGGATGCGTTCAAGCAGATCGCGGAGGATCGTGCATATTCGCTTAAGGATTACTTCCTCAAGGCGAGGTTCAATCCCGCGGGCAAGAAGCAGGTCGCACCGAAAACCGCTAATCAGCGTAAATATCTCGATGCGATCGCGAACAACGATCTCGTGTTCGGGATCGGCGTGGCCGGTACGGGAAAAAGTTATCTCGCGGTTGCGATGGCGGTAGACGCACTGTTCAAGAAACAGGTTAGCCGCATCATCCTGACGCGTCCGGCAGTCGAAGCGGGTGAGCGGTTGGGATTTCTACCGGGTGATCTTCAAGAGAAGGTCGATCCTTATCTGCGGCCTTTGTACGACGCTTTGTTCGACCTAGTGGATAGCGAGAGGGTCACAAAGATGCTCGAAAAACGCATCATCGAGATCGCTCCTCTCGCATTCATGCGCGGCCGAACACTCTCGGACGCCTTCATCATCCTGGACGAAGCTCAGAACACGACCAGCGAGCAGATGAAGATGTTCCTCACTCGCATCGGGTTCGGATCAAAAGCGGTCGTCACCGGCGACAAGACCCAGATCGACCTTCCCCGCGGCCAAAAGAGCGGCCTGAAAGAAGCGGAGGAAGTTCTGAAGGACCTCGACCTGATGGAGTTCGTTTACTTCTCCGACAAAGACGTCGTCCGGCACAAACTCGTGCAGTTGATCGTAAGAGCTTACGAGGACCATTCGAATGAGGATAACCGACAATAGGGATCTCGCGACGTTTACGTCAAGACAGGCGGGCTTCGGCTCGCCTTTTCGTTGGTTCCTGGGGGTATTGGCCGCCGCCAAAGTAAGGAGTAGATATGGTATAGTAAGGAATGAGGTGATGAAGATGCACGAAGAAGCAAAGATCACAAGTAAGGGGCAGATCACCGTACCTAAGAGAATTAGGGCTCGTCTTGGAGTTAAGGAAGGCGATGCTCTTTCCTTTGACGAGGAGGGAGAAAAGGTGGTGGTTAGCCGGGTCCGTAAAGTAAGTCCCTTCGAGAAGTACCGGGGAATCTTAAAACGCGGAAAAGGTCTGAGTCGAGAGGAAGTAATTAGAGAAGTTAGGGAAATGCGCGACGGCGATAGTCACGAATCGTAATGGTAACGGCCATCGACACAAACGTACTCGTTGCTCTCTGGACTGGGGACGAAGAATCGAGCGAGGACCTACAAAAGGCCCTCGACAATGCTTCAGAAAAGGGCGGCCTTTCGATCTGCGGGGCGGTTTTCGCTGAACTATTAGCTTCTCCACGCGTTACCGAAAGCTTCATCGAGGAGTTTTGCTCGGACGCAGGAATCTCGATCGACTGGCTGAGTAACGAAACGATCTGGAAAACTGCGGGCCTTGCCTATCGGCAATACGCCGCGAACCGCCGTCGTCGGAAATCGGGCCAACCCCGAAGAATTCTCACCGACTTTCTAATAGGTGCTCATGCGTTAAAGAATGGTCACGCGCTGCTAACACTTGACACTCGCATTTTCCGAACTGCCTTTCCAATGCTCAGCCTATTGCGAGTCTGAGAAGATCTCATTCGGCCGTTCGTATGAGCACGGCAATGATCGTTAACCTCCAAAGAAAGATAAAGATCAAGACGGCGGACTATATGCCGTTTCTGGTCGCGGTGCGTGCTTCGGTAGAAGAGGTCGGCGGGGGGCATTTTTCGGTTGCTTTCGTCTCGGATAAACGGATGAAGGAACTGAATAAGTTCTTTCGCAACAAAGATTCAACAACGGACGTGCTTTCGTTTCCTCACAAAGCCGATGAGTTTGATACGGCGGCGGGTGGAGAGTTGGAGGTGACCGGCGTCCTTGCGGGCCCCCAAGGCTTCCATATTTTCCTCGGGGACATTGTGATCTCGCTTGAGCAGGCTCAGCGGCAGGCAAAGGAAAATAAACTCACGGTCGAAACAGAGATCAAACAACTTATCCTTCATGGGGCGCTCCATCTTTGCGGATACGACCACGAGACCGACGGCGGCGAGATGAACGCCCGCGAACTCGAGTTGCGAGAAAAGCTCTCAATCTAGCCACAGATATGCACCGATAAGCGCAGATAATCCCACATTCTTATCTGTGTGTATCCGTGCTAATCTGTGGCGAAATATCTTATGTCCGACACACAAAAAACCGCTGATCCTTGCGTAATGGTCATTTTCGGCGCTACGGGTGACCTAACCAAACGCAAACTCTTCCCTGCTTTATACAACCTAGCCAAAGACGGCCACATGCCGGACAATTTCGCGATCGTCGGCGTCGGGCGCCAGGAGATGTTGTCGGAAGAGTTTCGCGACCAGATGATCGCAGACCTGAAAGAGTTCGTCGGGGCGGATGCGGACGAGAAACACATTCAATGGTTCTGCGAGCGAACGTACTACACAGGCGGCGACTTTAACGACGACAAAAAACTTTTCGCGGACGTCAAAGACATGCTTCGGGATGTATGTGAAGCCAACAAGATACCGGAAAACTTTTTTTACTACATGGCGATACCGCCAGACTTATTTGCGAATGTCACTAGCAAGATCGTCAAGAATGGCCTCGGGAAAGAAGAAAACGGACTCTGGCGGCGGTTCATTTTCGAAAAACCTTTCGGCCGCGACCTAGATTCGGCAAAGAAGCTGAATGCGGATCTACTCAAAGTCCTAAGTGAAAAGCAGATCTATCGCATCGACCACTATCTCGGCAAAGAGACGGTTCAAAACCTGCTCGTCTTCCGGTTCGGCAACAGCATTTTCGAACCGATCTGGAATCGCAATTTCATAG
>JBEBGW010000017.1:0-24289 GCA_040081025.1 Pyrinomonadaceae bacterium
TATTTAGACAACCTAGTAATGTTAGACTTTCATCTAACATTCGCACGGCAGATAATGTTAGGTGTCGGGCGAATTTTGTGTTACTCTTCATATCAGGAGGAACGTTATGTTTAATAACCCGTTTACACCCGGCGCAGGTCATAAGCCACCCAAAATGGCGGGCAGAGCGGCGGAACTTGCCCAGTTTGAAAAGCTTCTTACTCAAACCGTTATTTTGGAGAATGTGATACTCACGGGTTTGCGGGGTGTCGGAAAGACAGTCCTTCTTGATTTTTTTAGACCTCTTGCGATTAGAGCGAAGTGGCGTTGGGCCGGAACCGATATGTCGGAATCGGCATGTCTGAGCGAAGAGAATCTAGCAACGCGGCTAATAACGGATCTGTCCGTGATTTCATCCGAAATCGTTGTTTCAGAGCAAAAAATACAAGTCCCTGGCTTCACGGGGCCATCGTATCCGACCGAAACTAGATTGAATTACACAGTTTTACGGAATATTTACGACAGCACGCCCGGACTGGTAAGCGACAAACTAAAATACGTTCTAGAACTCATTTGGCATTATATGAAGGATAGCGATCATAATCAGGGCGTTATCTTCGCTTATGATGAAGCTCAAAATCTTGGAGATCATTCGGACAAAGAGCAGTTCCCGTTTTCCGTCCTTCTGGATGTTTTTCAGTCGATTCAGAAGAAGGGCATTCCCTTTATGCTCGTCTTGACCGGCCTACCAACTCTTACTTCTAAGCTAGTCGAGTCCCGAACATTTTCTGAAAGGATGTTTACGGTTATAACGATCGATCGTCTAAGCGATGAGGCCAGCCGAGAGGCAATTGAAGTTCCGATTCAAGAGGCCGAGTGTCCCGTGACGTTCACCGGCGATTCTGTAAATAGCATAATCAACCACTCGGCAGGCTATCCGTATTTTATTCAATTTATTTGTCGCGAAGCATTCGACATCTTTGTTCAGCAAGCAGCAAGCGGCTTGCCGCCCACGTCAGCTCCGATAGACGAAATTCTACGCAAACTTGATGCTGATTTTTTTTCTGGACGCTGGTCTAGGACGACGGACCGTCAACGTGACCTTTTGCGACTGGCCAGCCAGTTAGACAATGCTGACGGTGAATTCACGGTTCAAGAGCTGGTCGATAGATCGACGCAGGTTTCGGCTAAGGTTTTTAGCCGAAGCCATATCAGTCAAATGCTGGCTAAGCTTATGGAAGAAGGACTGATCTTCAAAAACAGGTACGGAAAATACTCGTTCGCCGTCCCTCTGCTTGGCCGATACATTCGCAGGCTAGATAACGATTTTAGTCTTTGATAACTCTACGCAAAGATTGCTTTCCAACTTGCCGTTGCGCGGATGAAACTCCGTTGACGCAATGCGAATTTGGAGAGACAATAAAGGCGGCCTATTAGTGGTAGGCCGCCTAGTCACGCCGCTGACCGGAGAACCGGAACGACACTGACAAACTTGTTACGTGTTTTCCATGTTAGTGGTTTCTATTAACCCTAGAACGACCCGTATGGGTAAGGAAAATCACATGAAAACTAAAGCATGGCATTCTCGCCTCGAAACAGACCGCAAGGTCTATCACGACAACACCTCTTGCACAGAGGGCAACAACATCGAAGACCGTAATCGCGTTGACGGGACGGGCGGTCGTCCCCGTTGCAAGCGTTGTGACGAACTGAGCTAACGTTATTAACCCTGTCCCGATAGGCGTTCTGAACGAAATGTCATTTCCCAATGAGCGCCTATCGGCTCCCCGTCATTGATCGTCCATATTCGACGCAGAGAATACACGTTTAGGTTGTTTTCCAACGCAACGGAAAGTGCCTTCCAACCCTCAGATCGTTGCCCGTGAAAACGTATAGTGGGTTCTGGATAAGCGTGGCCCGTACCACCCTCGCAGGACTCAAAGGTTTCAACACCACCCGACATTAAGACTTCGACTTCCTTCGAAATGCCCTCATCGAGGTCTCGGTACAGAACAACTAGTTCGTCTGGGGTGTAATCGTTCATACTTAACCACGATCTCAGAGATTTCCAAAGCGCGGGAAAGCTTCGACACACCAGTTTAGCGGGTTGCGCCCGTTTAAACAAGCCTTTTATTCCGATTTTTGTAACCTTCTTCCGAGGACTTCCTCAGCGATAAGGTCCGTCATTTCACCGGTTTTAGCGGAGCCCAAAAACCTATCACCTCTTCATCATACTTCCCTTGCAACCACCGTATCGTATAACCCGTAATGCGTCAGGCCTTCGTGGCTTTCGATTCCGGTGTAACTTAGCGAAGCGTCTTCGTAACGGCGGAAGGCGAATACAGCCTGATTCATCTGCTCAGTATTAAACACCCGCAGGCGAACGAGTAGTTGAAAATCCTTGACGGTCAGGCCAGTCACAGTTTGAAACAAATCCGGTTCGAGCTTGGTGATCACGTCCTGCAGCGTGTTTTCTCGAAAGTCGGTCAGGTACATATCTCAACGCCCGTTTGTTCGTATGCTCTTTTAGCTAACAAGTCAACGGCTAAGAAAGCGTTGAACTACTTGGGGATCGAAGCGTCCCTCCTTCTCGAGTATTCGCCGATATCGTTTCGTCAATTTTCCCCTGTATGTCGTTCGAGTGTGACGCCTACTGAGAAAGTCAGATTGTAGATCAAGACATCTGAACGCCCTTAGCATTCCCCGGGTATGTTTGCTTTCCGTTTGACTGCTGTACATAGCCGAGGGATAGGCAGCCCGTGAAAAGAAATACCCGCCAATCAGGTAGAGACTGCGGCACCGTCTCGCAGTCACTGGGCAAATAAAGTACCATTCGCATCCGCCAAAATGCTTCGGAATGCTTTGCAGCCTTACGCGATAGTTGATCAGCTTACCGTCGCATTTGTAGTCGAGTTCAACGAACTTTTCGAGCAAAGAAACACAAATTCCGATACTGCCCGAAGGCTCTCCGCCCCGCGTCCAACGGATTGTTCCGCGGAGGGTCGTATTTGGAACAAGAAAACCCAATCGTTTCAGGTTAGTAATCGTCACCTGTTTGCATTCGTCGAAGCAGTCGGGATATGTCGGATACTTTGGCATTTGTGAAATCGAAACCTAAATAGGTTGGGAATGTGCGTAATTAATCAAACAACGACGGTCACCAATCCGAAGGTTCACCGTCGCGATGATGGACGGGTTTAGACCGCGGAACAACTAACGGCATCAACTTCAATACCACGTCCAGCCGTTGCATTGCCGTCAGGCCGTCGAGTGTTTCGGGAAGCCGTTCCAACTCGGCTTCAACGATCGTCTTCAGCCGATGTCTAAGGTCCCGTGTTGTCGCGATAGGTTGTTTCGGTTGTGCTTTCATCCGGTCCCCTTTTTTTGGTTCCAACTTGTCCCAACTCAATGCCTTTTTTTAGTACGAACTTTTACGAACTTTATCAGCCGAGAAAACCGTCCGTACCCCCCTTTAAAGCAGGTGAAGAGCAGTACTAGTATTACTCATAGGCGTTTGCACCTTCGACGCGGCGACAAGATCGGTCCAAAGTCCCAGTTGTTCCGCTTCCTGTTTCCGCTTGAAGTACGTGCTTTTCGCATAGTAAAACTCGGGTTTACGGTAAAAATGCTCCCCATACCGCTTAACCATTTCGATGAAGATCGGTAGGCCATACTTGCCTAGCGATCGCTGTCCACGAGCGTGGACAATTAGCCTCTCTTGAAAGTCGATGTTTCGAGCGTCAATGATGCGTTGCAAGTCGAGCATATGTGCTGCCTCGTTGAGTAATGAATCGCTGACCGATTGCGATAAGTAGTCGAGCGGCTTGGCCGCCCCCTTTATGCTTAAAAGTCCCTTACGAATTAGTCGGACCTCGAGCCGGAGTTTGCCGCGTGACTCGCGGATAACGTCGTCTGTTTGCTTTGTATCGGTTGCCCAGGCGAACTTCGGATAGATCGCAATAGCCCTAGTTACTTTGCCGTCCAACTCACATTCGAATAGTACCGAATCCTCGTGGCGTTTTGCCCGTGTGAAGCTCGGGAGATCCAATGCCAGAAGAGCGAGAGCAGTTCGGCGTGTTTGATCTTCGCGGATGGCATAATCTCGCGTGTAATCGATTCTGAAAGCTTTCACATCGTCGAGCGTAAAGATTAACCTCGTCTCGCTCGAAACGTAGCCACAGAGCCATGAAGCCGCATCACGGGCCTGCTGTTCGTTCGGTAAGGTGACATTATGTCCGAATAGAATCTTGGGTAGCGACGCTTGGACTAGTAGCCAGTCTTTCCCTCCATAACCCTTTTGATGGACGGTCATACTTGTTGGATCGTCGTTGCGGACGAGTCGCCCGTTCTTCGCCGGTGTGAATCCTACGTCACGCCAAAAGACCGCATCGAGCGGTTCAAATGGTTTCTTGAAAATGACTGTGTCGAAACTCATTCAGCGATCGCAGGGATCCGATTCCGCCGAACGTACTCGTCAAGATCATTCCTGTCGAACAGCAAACTTAAGCCTGTCCGCGAATATGCGATTTCTCCCGACTTAACCAACCTCCACATCGTCGTGTGAGATTTGTTCAGGTATGCCTGTGCCTCGCGATTTGTCAGATAACGCTTGTGCTGCAGTTCAGCAAAGTTAATTTCTCGTTTTCCTCTCATTTTTCCTATAAAGCTCCCGTCTTCGCACGGTGATACAAAGCAAAAAAGCACGCGGCAATCCTGTTCGTAAAGGATTGCCGCGTGCTCATCTCGAGGCGTGTCCACGTCGCTATGCGACCGGCACCAGCATTGAATTCTGATTAAAACGTACTATCTGAAATACAAATTGTCAATTAGAAATTTCGAGAGAGCGTCGGTCGCCATGCTGTGTGTTGTATGCACCAAATAGCGGGCACCTGCGAACTTCTTCTTGGTCCCGCAGTCCATGCACGCGAACATAATTCCCCGCCCATTTAGCGACCAAGCTTTGGCGTCAAATGCGTTGCCATCGATCAAAATCTGAAGGTCGATTTCAACGAAATTCTTACCCATTAGTTCATAGCCCGCCGACGCACCGCCGCCTCCGTTCCAGTCGAACACGACATCAGCGACGGCCAGAGCCAGAGGATTACACTGGTCGGCGAGAGCGTCCAAACTCTGCCACGTTCCTTTCAGCCGTCTTTTACAACGAATAGGCTTAAGTTCGGATAGATTGATTTCGAGAATCTGCGTTTCCATTGTTGAAATCAATCTGGTTAGGGATATCGACCGGAGGGCCATAACGGTCCACCTTTGAACCTTACAGTTTGATTGTTTGCTTAAAAATCAATCCTGAGCGATATTTCTTCTCCGGTTTTCCGTAGTCTCTTGACCTAAATCGACTAGCAGTTCTTCGCCCTTCGATAACCCGCTTTCTCGGCAGCTTCGCGGTCGCGGAAATAGACTCTATTCGGACCGGCAACCTTGTTATAGTCACGGCAGCCGGGATCGTGGAAGATCATCGAATTCTTGTTGGCGACGATCGGGAATTCCTTTGGAGTGGCGAGTGATGATTCAGTCGGGGTGCCTGCTCGGTAGTTCCAGGGAGGAAGAGGATCGGGGAGCCTCCAAATATTCAGCTTCGCGTTTCGAGCATCCTGTTCGGCCTTTGAGTACAGGTCGCGATCTGATTCTGATTGTTCCTTCGCGTATGCTTTGTAATGCCACGCCAGCCCGAACTTCACCAACATCAGATTGATATCTGCGGTTCGCAAGAGTACCTTCGCTACCTGGCGTCCGTGTCGGTCGATCTTCGACCCTTCGA
The DNA here is from genome assembly GCA_040081025.1 of Pyrinomonadaceae bacterium. Lineage (GTDB taxonomy): Bacteria > Acidobacteriota > Blastocatellia > Pyrinomonadales > Pyrinomonadaceae > OLB17. The sequence goes on from JBEBGW010000017.1 coordinate 5,756, forward strand.
GCGTCACAGTTTCGCCGAAAACAAAGTATGACAACTGGCGTTTGGCTGCATCGCTCATATCTTGCCCCTTCTCAGGGGCGTCGATGCCAGCCAGCCTAACCTTGATCTGTTTGTTGTCTAAAAGAACGGTGATCGTATCACCGTCCGCGACCGCGACGACCTTTCCCGTTTGAGCGAATACGGATAGACACAGAATCAGAACCAGAAGGAATGCATGGGGCATGGCGGGAATCATAGCGCCTAATCGCTCGATTTTGAAAGCCGTGTACAAAATCTAGCGGCTCTGTAAGTCCCTCCGTATTCCCGATACGACAAAGGAGCAGCGTGGGAGTATCGCACCTTTTCAATCACTCCGCTTTCCGGCCTCCTTCATCCGATCTATCTCTTCGTGTAGATAGCGGAAAAGGATTGTTTCAAGTTCCACGCGAAATTCGTTTCCATCGAGAGCTTGAATCATCTCGTGTAACTCCATCGCTTTGGCAATATTCACGCGTTCATCGATCCCATGGTAGGGGGAAGGCGCCGGAAAAGGAGGCGGCCATTGTCTCATTCTCGCCAATGCGAGCAGCCGCTCAAGACGTCTTCGGTCGATGCCTCCCGACCACCAAGGTGCATGGGGAGGATTCCACCATGCTTCTGGTGGTATTGGTTGGTCGGCTTCGTAGGTTGCGGCCAAGGAGAACGGATGGTTTCGGTCATAGGTCCCGACTACAGTGCCCGCGTCGCTTATCGAGAAGAGTCGCGTGTCGATAGGAGAATTCAATGATGCCGAAGGATGATTCCAAAGAAGGCGATCAAAAACGCCAGACGGGTCCACCCGGCAGAATGCTCCATGAAAGTCTGAATCACCGGGCGAGGGAAGATTGTTCGGTTGAGAATAGAAGCCAACGATCTCAGTTCTCTGGTTTAGGCCAAGCAGGTTTAGCACAGCGCCGCTGGGCAATATCGAGACGAAAGAATCCGAAATATTCCGATGGAGCGGATACCCTAAAAGGTCGTATCCGAGATGAACGAATTCCGCTGTGTTTCCGTTGGATGTAGCGGAAAAAAGGTACTGATCGAAAACGTTGAACGATCCAATACCACTCAAAGAAGGGTACTCAGCGTAAACTAAGGAATCGACCGTTTGGTCCGGCCTCAGCTGGGCCTTGTAAGGCGTGACCGTCTGATCACGGTGGGTACCAGTAAATCTGAGACTATTGTCAATAGCTGCGACGCTGCCATAGGTAACCGGGTTCGAGGGTGGCAAACTCAGTTCTATCGGGGTCGGTGATCCCGCCAACCAAATATAGGCCCGGCCAACATCCGGGCCTGGTACGGGCTCGCTACTTGCGACATAGAAACCGCAGAAATCGCCGTTATCGTTTACCCCACGGATACTCATTCCTTGCCAGCGCATTGGGAGGGGAATCGCAGGCTCGAGTACCCATGACGCATTGGGTAACGATGGCGTAGTATTTCTCAATACGAAACCTCGCGAGACCGTCTTCTTGACTGGCACCGTAACCGTATATGTGCAAGTTCCCGCACAATATATGCCTCCGGGACTAATCGAATGAGGTCGAATGTTACCGACCGTGACTCCGCTTACGCCGAAATGACCGGCAACATCTGCGGACTGAAACGGGAGGGGTGTCACTTGGCTAATCTTCCACATAGTTCTTATTCCACGATCAAAAAAGGGGGTACCTATCCAATCCAACTTGTTGTCATATCCTTCTGCTTGATAATTGTCAATCCGCGCCGAAATCTTTACCATTCGATATGCGAATTTGTGAGTTTCCCGTCGTAGAAGATCCTGACCGCCCTGGATGGCTTCTCTACCGGCGCGAGGACTTCGAGATAGACCGTTGGCTTAACTGGCGTGAGAAGCGCTTCTGGTCGAGGCTGATCGCCTCGCAGATCATCGTTGGGTCGATTCTTTGGCTACTTTTCTTCGGACGATGAAATACACACCGGAAAGTAGAGCGATTCTCGAAGAGCTAGAACGCCGGAAAGCGACGAAAGACGACCCTTGCGACTCGTGCGACGGGACCGGCACTTCTTCAAATAGCACCGACGGACAGCCGCTCGCCTGTGCTCACTGCCTAGGACAAGGCGTCCTTCTGACCGCGCAGGAATATTTGGCGCTGACCGGAATAGCTTTTATCGCTCCAAACGACGATATTCTTGATGCAGACATACTCAAATAACCTCACCTCCAACTGGCTCTATATCAAGCCTAACGCGCCGTACAAGCCGTTGATTACCCGTACAGAAGACCTAAATAGGTTTGCGTTCGAAGGAAGGTTTGTGTAAGTGTAGTGTCCTCAAATACCTAAAAAGTCGAGACTGCCCATGATCGTGCCCGTCTTTAACGGAACCGTTGAATTTCGGCGAAGTATCGCTGCTCCCGCTGTCGGTGGTATTCCTGGTGGCGCAGACGCCGCCCCGCCCCTGGTTACGACACCCGTCATAAATGACACTACGATCCGAGCGGGTTATGTCAGCTTGGCAAGCCCCAAGGTTCGCATCGCAGCTGCGGAGTTTAAGGTCACCCAGCTCGGGAATATGCGTAGGGTCGGGTGGGTCAATATTATTCTCGAATCCACACGAAAGTACCTGTATCACAACGGGATGATCGTCTCGGAGACTGTTAACAATTTACCAACTTGGGACGGGAGCCCAGGTGAGCAGGCTCCGTACTATTTCGGTCAATGGTGTGGTGTTGGAGCCAATGGAGATGGGAATTTAATGAATCTTGGCCTCAACCAAGTGGAAGACCTCCCGTTCAACGACGACCCGTGCATGCCTCCCAGTTATAACCTGTATGAGCACGCGGGCATACCGCTCGGCAAGATTCTCATCTCCAAGCAGGGCGCCGATGATGCGCTTCTGACCGGGATCGATGGTCGTGACCGCTATCTGGCTTGCTTGATGGTAACCGATAACGCTATGACGAATGCCGTGGTCTGGTCCGTCTCCTGGGAAGTTGTCTACAAAGCAACCATCACTCGTCCTTGGGCTCTTGGACCCGTCACTGTGGCCCTTGATCCAACTTCCCAGACGAGGGTTAACACAGGGGGTGCTCACAACGCCGATAATTTGATCGCGGCGGCGATCTCTAAATCATCAAGCGTGGCTCTCAAACAGTACACTCTGCATAAGGCTCCGACTCAGCTCGATCATCAATTGAACGCACTGCGCCGGTCAAAAAGTTCGGGGAACCTTAGAGGACCCTTCTAGGACATCACCGACTCGATTAGGCTCACGCCGTCTGGTCCTCCCTGCAGACTAATACTTGCAACATTCTCTTGTCTGTGGCGCGCTTGTCGTTATGGCGGGAAAGCATACCAAGTGGCCCGGGTGGGTTCGACGTGCTGATGTTGATCCCGAACTCCTGGCGAAGATCGAGCGTTATCAGGAGAGGGTTAAGGTTCATTTCAGGTCAGGCGACACCGGCACGGGAAACACAATTCAGGCTCATCGGATAGCAGAGGAGGATGTTCCGCTTACCGCTGAGGAGAAGCGCACACTGCGGTATCTCGAGTCTGAGATCGATTGGAGGTTTCAAAGGATTGACGACGAACCCAAAGCCCAGCGGCCGCCATTCGATGCCCGGCAATGGATGCTCGATCGGGGAATAGATCCCGACATCGAAGTACATCTGCACATCTCAAAAGGTGTTCTTGATGACCCCGAGATTAGGGTTTGGGGAACAGAATACAGGAACACAGTTACTGGAGAGATTCGCTTCGTAGAAACCCGTCGCGAGAGGGTGGTCAAAGGAATTCATTACCCGGTGCTACAATCCATTTCCGATGGAGATCAACGAGAAAACTAAGTACGTAGCCGAGATCATTAAACGCCTCAAGAAACTATATCCAGAGCCCATCGTAGAGCTAGACTTCACCACTCCTTTCGAGCTGCTGATCGCATCGCTATTAGCGGCTCAGAACCGCGATACGACGATCAACAAGATCACGGTCGATCTCTTCAAAAAGTATCGCGGACCCGCGGACTACATCGCTGCTCCGATCGAGGAACTGGAACTTGATATCAAGCTGTCTGGATTCTTCCGTCAGAAGTCGAAGGCGATCAAAGCACTCTCGCAAAAGCTAGTCGATGACTTTGGCGGTGAGGTTCCACGGACGATGGAGGGCTTCTGTCGCTGCCAGGTATCGGTCGAAAAACGGCCAACGTGATCTTAGGTTTTGCGTGCTGGCACTCCGTCGATTTTACTCGAATTCAAGCTATCTGCCGATCTCAAAAGTATTCAAGTTGCCCTATTCGCATTTGCTTCGATCGACGTATGACTTATTACCCTTTGCGTTGAAAAAGTAACAGCCGCCTCGAGGTCCGCGAGTGAATTTGCGGTCGGTGAGGGTCGACCCTTCCACCCTCTCAGTTTCGTTCGTCACCGTTTCCTTTGGTTCAACCGTCGGCGCTTTTTCTTTCTTCTTTACCGATTCCGCGGGCAATGGAACCGTCGGTGGTTTGGATTCGTAGATTTGAGGATCGAACCCAAGGTCGATACTTTGCCTCCGGACGGAACCAAATCCTCTCACAGGTCCCGGTGGCCGGATGTCCTGCGCAACAGTTTGATGGAGAAGGTCAGGTGCTCTTTGCCCACTCCATATTCCATATCTTCCCGTTTTCGCAACTTGTACGGCAGCCACGTACTGTTGCTGCTCCGTTGCCGACAGACCAGCTATTTCCTCAGGAACAAGTAATGCGAGTCCGCTGCGAAGATGTTCCAAGTTGACACTCGAACCGTCGACTAGCACCTCAGCGATCGTGTCCGCCTCTTTGGAAACTTTTCGCGGCCTAATCAGTATTGTCCGATCGGCAACCAGTCTCCATAGGTTCTCTTTTGATTCTTTCCCGAAATTCTCATCTAGCTTAGGTGAGCGAATACCTAGAAGTGCGACGCGACGTTCCGTACCCGACGCATCTGTTAACGCAAGGATTGAGCCAGTAATCGCGCGCGTGGCTTTGTACGGGACATTGGCGTCCGGAAAGACGGGCTTGGGTGCAAATGGCTGCGCGACGGCTGTCGGGCTCGCCGGAACTTCACGACTTTGCTCGTCGCCCAGCTCAAGCTCAGTCTGCTTCTGCGTCGGAAAAGCCCCGGCAAAATATGCTGTGAAGAGCAAAAGAATCGTTGAGATACCGAGAAGTGCCCCCGCCCTCTTGACCACCTTTTTCTTTCGGTAATATCTGGGATCTGCCAATCGAGGAGACCGCAAAGCTGCTTCCACGTCCTTCTCAAAAACCCGCCCGCACTGACAACGAACTGCCGCTGTGTCATTCTTCGTTCCGCAAACTGGACAAAATTCGGTCATAAAGCACCTACTGCTTCAAGGTTTCGTTTCTGGCGGTAATACCGGCGCAACGCTGCTTGTCGCGAACGTAGACGCGGCGGCCACTCTCAGCAACGTAGTAGCATCCCCCGCGCGGGCCGAGTAAATACGTTCTCTCGTATCGGTTGGAATCTGCCTGCTTGTCCAAGAGTGCTTCGCCCCGATAGACCCAAGGCGGAACAGGATTCGATTCGGCCCAGATACCTATTCCAGCAGCCGTCGCTGCTTTCTGCGCATCCGAGTAAACCTTTTGGTTTGTCGGAGTCTGTTGGTAGGGGAATCTCGTGTAATGCCAAACGAGGCCCTTTTCCAGAAGACCCAGACTTACGTCCCGGCCCTTATAATAGACGGTACCAATTATGCGGCCGCTAGGTCCGGTACTGTGGACAGCGACCTGCACTCCCCTGCCGTTGATCAGCTCCGAAAGCCGATTCCGTGACTCCTCGAAGTGGGATTGCCCTAGATCGGGCGCGTCGATAGCCTGAAGTTTCACAACAAGGTGGTACTTTCCAGCCGTTTGAATCGAAATCGTGTCGCCAGTCTCGACGGAGACGACGTTACCCTCTACTAGGAGCACGGAACTTACTTGTGTCTTAGCGGAACTTTCGTTTCTCTCCGTCGTCGCGGACTTTGCATCTTGCGCATGTAATGGCGTGCAGAATGCCGCGACGGCGAAACACCATTGGGCAGCTTTGATAGTCATCAGATACCTCCAGAAGCACTCTGCTCAGTAGAATTCTTCGCCGTAGGTTAAATTGGTGTGGACGGAGTATAGCGCCAATAAGTGCGAAAATCTAGAAAAAGTTTGAGGGCGGGGGTATGGTATACTCCCCGCCATGCCAAAAACAGTGTTTTTGATACTGCTGCTATCTATCTCTGTGACTGCGCAAATAGCCGGCAAGGTTGTCGGCATCACAGACGGCGATACGATAACAGTCCTATCCGATCGAAAGCAGATCAAGGTTCGAATCGCAGGCATCGACGCACCGGAATTCGGGCAGGACTTCGGTCGGGTTGCTAAGAAATACCTCTTAGATTTGATCTTTAATCAGACGGTTCGGTTAGAAGGATCGAAGGCGGATAGGAACGGAAGGCTAATAGCGAAGGTTTTATTCGACGGGAAAGACGTTGGCCTCGTGCTCGTTCAAAGCGGCTACGCGTGGCACTACAAGGAATACACGGCTGATCAAACTGAAGCGGATAAGGCTCATTACGCTCAGGCTGAAACGATAGCGAGAGAGCGGCAGTTAAACCTTTGGAAACTACCGAACCCTGCGCCGCCCTGGGAGTTTCGAAGCGGTGGCAGGACTGCACGTCAACCCGTTTCATATCCGCCCGTAACTAGTGGCAAGATCATCGGCAACAAGAATTCGATGATCTATCATAAGCCTGGATGCTCGACTTACAACAAGGTCGCTCCGCAGAATCGCGTTTATTTTGATTCACCTTTAGAGGCTGAGACGGCTGGCTATCGAGCGGCAAAGAACTGTTAGTTGAGTCTATCGGATAGCAACAATCAAGAATTATGAAAAGAAGGTAGTGTCCTAAAGCTGTGTTGTTCGGGCGAAAGAAATATTGAGCATCGAACGGGCGATGTTAAAATGGAGGCATGGCAAAAATAAAGCAACGCGAAATTGATATAGCCGGGCGGAAAGTTACGTACACGCTGGAGTTGGGGAGAACCGACCACAACACCAAATATAAAGCGAGCGTTACGTATAACGGCCAAACCCAAGATGTTTCCCAAAACCTTCCCGTCAATGATGCCGAAAGTGAGAAAGCCATGCTCGGATTGGCCGACGTCAAGGTTATGCAACTTCATTTGGAACAGTTTGGCGACGATGAAGACGCGAACACTATCGCCAAATCCTTGATTGATGACATTATCGAGGAAACGGAAACCGAAGACTAGCCAACCTGCACTCTCCTCTTTTTAGGCTTACCCGCGTCGCGGACTTCATCCGCCGTCGATTCTCCGGCTTCCCGTTCTTGTCGATCTTTAACCTCTGGTATAACTCCATATTCGTTTTCGTATGCGGCGATGCTCTCACCAAGGGCTTTTTGTACAGCTTTAGCGTGCACGGGTGACATAGCAATCAGTCCAAGCTCTTGAACAACCTCGTGGTTCGGGTCGGTGGACAAAGTAACCTGTCCGCAGATCATTTGAATGTCCCACTTGGTGTGACCAAATCGAGTATGGTTCACGAAAATAGTAAACGCATCAGGCCGACGTGTGGCCTTCAATGTGTCAACTGTTAGGCGTGTGATTTCGTTCTTGGGGTTCACTTCTTTTATTTGTGCCATGGTTTTTAAGTTCCCGTTAATTCGTAGGATAAAACTTTTGACGTCGGTGTTAATTGTGTCGAAATATTTGATTTAGTCTGTTTCTTTCGCCACGCGTTCAAATCGGTAACATTCGACGTATCTTCCAAAATAAACAATGCTGGCGTAGTCGCCTCGTCCTTTTTTGCGACAGCCTTCCTAGGCTTTCGAGACGCCTTTTTTTCCATCAACAATTCGGTTACAGCTTGCTTCCGTTCATGGTGAGAGAAGATCAAATCTTTGCCGAACGGTCGTCGTTGCAAGTGCTCACGATCAAACTCAAAATAGTCTTGAAGATACGATCCGAAGTCCTCAAACTTAACGACGAGCCGAAGGTCGAAAGCCTTGGCTAACCGTCTCAGGACATCCAATGACCATTGCGAGTAATCCATACTTTCGAGGAGCGAAACGCGAACTTGGTGCATTTCGGATCGCCGCCCTAGTTCTGTTTGCGTCCAACCTCGCTGTTCTCGCAGGGTTTTAATCTGCATTCCAAGGAAAGCATCGAGGAATTCATCCAGATACTCATACCGTGATTCTCTATCTTCGAATAGGCTTTCCCAGCTCTCAATTAACTTCCTCGTGCGGGACTCTTTGATCAGGACTTGCCAATAGCTCAAGATGCCTTTCTCTCGCTCGCTCAATTGCGTCTCTAGGTTCGAATTCTCCATCTTTCTCAATCGCTCCAATCAATAGAGTGAATTCTGAATTTTTGTCTTTCGTGCCTCTACAAAGCAGAGGTCTCAATTGTGGACTGCCCTTCACCTTCAACTTATAAATGTTTCCGCCTAAGTCCGCCAAAATTTCCGTTGAAACATCCGTGCCGAGCCTCTGAATAATATCTAGTTTCGCCTTTAGCTTTACCCGGCGCGGCTTCGCAAGCGATCGAATCCAACTCTTTATATCGTTTCGTCCGCTTTGTTTAACGAAGTCGTAAATAGTCCACATCGGAAGAATATAATAATAATCTTATCTTGGCAACTTGCAAGAGTATAAGAAATATATTATACTCTTGCAAGTGGAGAAAGGTGAAACGGAAATGAACTGCACGGATTGTACATCACAAACTAAAAAGCACGGCAAAGATCGCTACGGCAATCAGCGTTTCCGATGCCTGACTTGTGGCAAGACCTTCATTAAACCGAAAACGAAAACGCTCGGAACAATGACGCTTGCCGAAGATAAGGCTCTGATGTGTCTCAATCTTCTTGTCGAAGGTAACTCAATCCGCTCTATCGAACGCATTACGGGCGTTCACCGCGATACGGTTCTTTCCTTGCTCGAAACAGTAGGCAAGAAGTGTCTAGCGATTCAGGAAACCTTTGTGAAGGATGTAAAGGTGAAGTTCGTACAGGCCGATGAAATTTGGTCGTACATCAATATGAAAGACAAGGCGAAGCACGCGAAAGAACTTGAATCTGATCGCATAGGTTCGGCTTACACCTTCACCGCGATTGATTCAGATTCAAAGCTGATCGTTGCTTGGCATCTTGGACACCGCACGGAACGCGATGCCCTGATCTTTCTCGAAAAGTTCTATCAGGCTATCGACGGCGGCACGAAGCAGTTTCAAATGACGACCGATGCGTGGCCGGGATATAACCACACAGTTAATGAAGTTCTCGGAATGAAAGCCCACTATGCACAGCTCGTAAAGCAGTACGCGGCTCCGAACCCGAATGAAGTTCGCTATTCTCCAGCCGAATGTACGGGTGCTAAGAAGCGTGTGATGTTCGGCAACCCGATGAAGTCGAAAATCTCGACCTCGCACGTTGAGCGGGCGAATCTCACAATGCGAATGAGTATGAGAAGATTTACGAGACTTACGAACGGTTTCAGCAAGAAGTGGGAAAATCACGAATACGCGATTGCTTTACACTTTGCTCATTACAATTTTTGCAGATCGCACAAGACGCTTTCAGGTGCGACACCTGCAATGGCGGCAAATTTAACGAAAACAATTTGGAGCTTAAAAGACTTGTTAAATGTAGCGGTAAATTTTTAGCTTTATTTAAAAGAAGAAACCCAACCCCTCAAGGAGGTTGGGGACTAGAATAGCGTAATTACTTACGCTAGACTAGGATGATCTCAAAACCAATAGTATACGCGAATTCAACTTCGTGTCAAATAAAAAATACACCTATTTTTCAATTATTCCGCCGCAACAATATTTAACTATTGACGCAAAAATTCTGATGTTTAGGCACGACAGGACGTTGCAATGAAAAGAGTAGTTGTTTTAATTGACGGATTTAATTTGTACCACGCATTGGATTACAGTGTCGTGCCCGCGAATCCGTATATAAATCCCCACCGTTATAGAAAATACAAATGGATCGACCTTTTCAAATTAGGATCAAGCTACGTTTACAACAAAGCCGACACGCTAAATGGTGTTTATTGGTTTACAACTTACGCACACTGGGATTCCGCTAAGGTTTTAAAACACACAGCCTTTGTAAAAGCTCAGGAGACGCAGGGCGTGAATGTTGTATTTGGTGAATTTAAAAAGAAAACCAAATACTGCAAAGTGTGCAAAAACAATTCGCACACTTACGAAGAAAAACAGACGGATGTAAATATCGCGCTCACACTCTTACGGCTTGCGGTCGAAAATGCCTATGACAAAGTGATTATTATTTCCGGTGATACGGATTTAATTCCAGCGATTAAAACAGTGCGGGAAATGTACCCCGAAAAGGAAATTGGCGTAGTTATTCCTATCGGAAAAATATCAGAGGCTTTCAAGAAGACGGCGGATTTTTATCACAAGATGAAAGAGTCTCATTTAATATCTGCGTTACTAGCCGATCCGTTCACCTGTTCTGACAGTTCGACCATAAATTGCCCCGCAACTTGGAAATAGCCTAGCAACACTAAATTAGGACACTACCGAAAAGAATCGTAAGGCTCCCTTTTTAGCGTTCGTACCTGGTTTTTGCCTCTAGTTGAGGGTGTCTGCGTCCAATATATCCCGTTCGTTATTTTCATCGAGAATGGAACTCGTCACTTTCAAAGTCGCCCAAGCCTTCGCTCGGGCCTCATTTGCGGCGTTAATCGTATCACCAACTTTTCGAGTCATATCCTTGTCCATTGATACGTAGTGCTTGACCGTGGTCGTGTGTTTTTCGTGACCCGCAATTTTCGCAACTTCGGGAAGAGGAATACCCGCGTCGATCATTCGCGTGATCGCAGTCGAGCGTAGGTCGTGAAAGTGCAGGTCGTCGATTTTCGCGATTTCTTTCGCCGTGGCCCAGGATCGTCTGAACTCGACGAACGGAAACACGCGTCCACCTTGGCCGAAAGTTGGTAACATTCGCAGTTCGATCGCAGCCCGCGATGATAGTGGCACGTCTCTGTCGCGCTCGGTTTTCGTGTTGGTCGCGATAACGTGAACGTTCGCTGCCTCTAGGTCGATGTCATCCCAAGCGAGTTTCAACATCTCGGTTTTTCGCATTCCCGAATCACACGCCAAGATGATGAGGCATCGCAAATATTCGTTGTGGACGCGGACCTTAACAGGCGTTCCCGTGCGTTTAGAGACCGTCTGACGCGTTCCGGCTGATGCATCCAATAGTTGGCGTTCCTCGTGAGTCGTGAGTATCCTAGATCGTTCCTTTTCGTGAGCCGTCTTTATTACCTTCGCCCCGGCGAAAACGTCGCGAGAAATCCAACCTTCAGCGTGTGCGTCCTTCATCATTCGCCGCATCGTTTGCAGCTCGCGGTTGATAGTCGTTTCGCTTATCTCGCGGCCAAGGTCACCCTTGATCTTTCCTTCCTTCGCATCAGCCGAGGGCTTGCCGCGTCGAGAGCCAAGCTTGTTCCGCCATTGCCGATAAGCCCGCAGATCGCCCGTCGTGATCGCGGAAATCTTTTTCTTGCCGAAGTATTGTTTGAGAGCATTTAGATGCCGGTTGATCGACGCCGTGGATTTAACCCCGTCAACCTTCACCCCCTTCTTGATAGTCGCCGGAGCGTAATACGTCGCTAGAGCGTGAGTCGCCAACTGCGCAAAGGTCATCGCCGCACCCTTGGTAAAGCCCCCGTGCGTTTTCTTGATTTCGGATTCTATCGTCGGTCGCGCCTTGATCGCGGCTGAATAGCTTTTGAAGTGTCGGTCAACTTGTTTCCAAGGGTCGCCCTCGTCCAGCCGGTACGAGATTCGTAGGCGCCATTTGCCCGCATGTACGCCCTTCTTTTTTTGAAACGGTTTGTGCGATCGGATTTCCATACCCCTAACGTACCCCCATCATTACCCCTACAGATGCGAAACTCTGTGAAATCAGTATGAGACCTTCTGAAACAAGAATCAAGAAATGAGGCGATGAACACTAGTGCTAGAGGAAATTATTGCGGACGCCGTGGAACAGTCAAAAATAAGCGGACTTAGGATTCATAACCCCAAGGTCGGGAGTTCAAGTCTCCCCCCCGCCACCATTTTCACGAGAAGCGGACCGAGAACGTCCGCTTTCTTTTTTTGTCGGCTCTCGCGAACGCCACTATTTCCCGCTTTTTTTCGGTGGATTCGAAGCCCTTGCTATCTCTTCCATCGACGAAACTTTGATACTCTCGCCCGAGTACACGTCCGCCATACGGACATTCTCGCCGAAATCCAGGTCTGTGATGGCTTCCAGTTCCGTCACGGTCGTGACGAAATCCTCAACCTTTTCAAGTTCGTCGTCATCGAGAAAGCCTTCGGAACCACCGTCCAGCGATTCCGGCCAAACGTCTATCACCTTCGATTGGTCCGCGATCATCGCCAGCGACCGAAGGTTTCCGTCCTCGGCCCAAACGACGACCTTCCAAAAGCGCTTCGGCACCTTTATGCCTCGAAACTTGCGGTCATTCGTTCGGAAAACGGGACCCGTGAACGAACAGACCCGACCATCCGTAACGACGGCGTTGCGAAGTATATAGTTTTCCATCGCCCGCCATAACTTCCCGCCACCTGAATTCGGGGTGCTCGCGGCTGCACGTCCCATGTTGAAAAAGCCGACCTGCGGAGAGCAGTTCGTCCAATGAAATGTATCGGCGTCAGCCAAAAGTGCCTGCTGATCGGTACCCCAAGCCGGGTCCATACGGCGCACCAAATGGCCACGCTGGAACATCCGCAGAATACGACCTTGCGAGTTACCGACCGGGAACCCCGGCACCTTCTGTTTTTCGTAAATATCTTTGCCGGCAAAATCACCGGCGTTGAGTCGCTCGTCGTTGTACCACCCTTCGGACGCCTCGGCACCCTCGCTCGCGGCGAGCGATTCGAGCCGAGGATCGCCTGGCAAGAGCGGTGAGACCTCTCCTGTATCACGGTCCACATGCTTGGCACGTTTTCCGTCGATGTTGCAGGCGGTAAAAAACGCCAGCCGCCGCATCCGGTTCATCACGACGCTAAAATGGTGATACTTCAGCTCGAACGGATCGTCTCCAGCATCGGCCTGCAGATTTACGGCAGCGGCGTCCTTTTGATCGTCGGATAGTTGCGGGATTCGTACGACATGCCCTTGGATAAAGCTCGGGCGGTAGCCTGCGCGGTCGGAATAATCAGTACTCGGCTTTAGCGCCTCGGAAGCTGGATCGTCCGGCGAATCGATCTCATCATCAATCGTGTCGGCCGCTGAAACAGCGGGCGGCGTATCCTGTCGAGCAAGCATTGGAATGCGAACCGAAAGTTCCACGGGAATGCTCCATGTGGCGGTCCCGTCCGCCGAGACACGAACCTGGGCTCCGTCAACGACGTTCTCGATCACGCGGTCCCGATTCGTCGACGCAACGCTTTCCGGAGTAAAAAGCCGGGCCATGGCGTTGCGCTCGTTTACTGTGAATGAGTCCATTTTCTGCTTCAGATCGCCAACAATTGCGCTGATCCGAATCCCCTCGTTTATCTCGAGCGGTACGGCCCGGCCATCGTCGTCCACAGTTTGGCGATAAGGCCCGCCCCAGTGATGAAGGGCGATGACCTGCCACTCGTTGTTGAACACGGGTGATCCGGACGAACCCGGCTCGGTATCGGCAAGGTAATGCAAAACCCAATCTAGCCGTGCAACAAGCCGATTCTCTCGAAGCACGACCTCTTTATAACGCCCGTCCGGATGCTGGATAATGTTGGCAACTTCGCCGAGCGCATGCTTGTCTTCTTCATCCGACAGCAAACAGCGTGAGAACTCAGTTAAGTCGTTAGGGCCGGAAAGCTTTTCACCGACGCCAACCAGCGCGTAGTCGAGATCCACGACATCATCCGATACATATAGGATCTGGGTCGAGTTGATATCGCGTGGTCTCTCTTTCCTTGCCTGCGTCGTCAAGCTCGTAGTCAAACTCGACCACCAGGCGCTTTGCCAATTCCTTGCTGGTCACAACGTGTTTGTTCGTAAGCAGCAGGCGGTCACCCACTAAAAAACCAGAGCCTTGCGGCCGGCCGTCCTTGAACGCAATTCGTCCGACAGAGCGAGTCGCTTTAAGTCCTCGTGTGAGAAACGCGACGCCGACGAAGTCGACGGTCGAACCTTGGATCGCCTCGGGACCCGGCATCATAGCCTTTCTCGTTTTCGTGTCGGCGACTTCGAGCGTGCGGATCGCCATCGTCAGCGCCTCTGCCTCGGCCCGCGACCGATTGCCCTTACGCTGGATGCGGTTCGTCAGCCGCTCGGTATCCGGTTCGGCGGCGAGCGGCACGCCTTTCCGTATCATTCGAAGAGACGTTTCGGTTTGCGGTAATGTTTCCTCGACCCGGCTTCGAGCCGCTACTTCGAGTTCGGTTGGGATTTTCATAGCAAAAAACTCCTTTCTTCAAGTACCTAAGATATGTACAGGTTGGATTTGATCTTTATATGTCTATTGACAGTTTTCTTCAAAACCTTTCACGGAATTGATAGAAAACGCCTCCGGGCCGAAAGTTCGCCTTTTATTGTTCGGGCCCCATGGCGTATTCTGCTCCTAACTTTCTGGTCTTTCTCCGAAAACTATCTCTATGACTGAACCAATATCACGACGCGAGCTCCTGCGGACGGCGGCGCTTGGGAGCATCGGACTGGGGCTTGCCGGATCGGCGAAGGCTCTTACCCTCGACGAAAGCAACCGCACGCTCGAAAGTCTTATCGTCGGCCCACCGCAGAAGGCGAAGTCGATGATCGGCGTTCCTTTCGAACGTCATGAGACGGTCCGGCTCGGGTTTATCGGCACCGGACTTCGCGGGCGAAGTTTGATCGGCGAGTTTGTCAACGTTCCCGGCGTGAAGGTCGTCGCCGTTTGTGATGTTGTGCAGGAGAAAGCTGATAAGGCGAAGGCGATCGTCGAGAAGGCTGGTCAACCGGCACCGGCTATCTACGTTGACGGAGATCAGGGGTATCAAGCGCTCCTCAAACGTGACGACATCGACCTCGTTGTGATCGCGACGCCGTGGGAATGGCACGTCCCGCAAGCTCTCGACGCGATGAAGGCCGGCAAACACACCGCCACCGAAGTACCCGCGGCATACACGCTGCCCGATCTTTGGAAGCTGGTCGATACGTCCGAAGCGACTCGAAAGCACTGCATGATGATCGAGAATTGCTGCTACGGCTGGGGCGAGCTTTTCGCGCTCAACCTGGTCATGGCCGGCGTGCTCGGCACGATCGTCCACGGCGAAGGCGCCTACAATCACGATCTTCGATCGATCCTCTTCGAGACCAAGGACGAAGGGCTCTGGCGACGAAAACATCACACACAACGCAACAGCAATCTCTACCCGACGCACGGCCTCGGCCCGGTCGCAAATTACATGGACATCAACCGCGGCGACAAGTTTGACTATATGGTCGCAATGAGTTCGGGAGCTCCGGGGCTGTATGAGTATCGTGATGAGAAGCTGGCGAAGGACGATCCGCGAAACGCTGAGAAGTACGTCGCGGGCGATTACAACACGAACCTCATCAAGACGGCGAAAGGCCGCTCGATAATGGTGCAGCACAACGTCACCAGCCCGCGGCCCTACGACCGCATCAACCTCGTCCAGGGTACGAAAGGCATCTATCGCGACTATCCGGCACGCGTCTATCTCGAAGCGACCAAGGCCAACCACCAGTGGCAGGATATCGACCAGTACAAGGCGAAGTACGAGCACTTTCTGTGGAAGGAAATGGGCGACACGGCCCGTAAGCTCGGCGGGCACGGCGGTATGGATTACATAATGTGCTATCGGCTGATCCAATGCGTCCGCGAAGGCCTCGTCCCCGACATGGACGTCTACGACGCCGCCGCCTGGAGCGCCCCCGGCCCCATCAGCGAGATCTCCGTAGCCAAAGGCTCCGCCCCTATAAAATTCCCCGACTTCACCCGCGGCGGCTGGCAAAAATCCCGTGAATCTATCCCGGTTGAGAAGAGATCGGCTGTTGCAGGATAGTCAGTGTTCGATCTGATCGTTGCGCGGACGATAAGATCACGAAACTCACGCCATCAACCTCTCGCCGCCTCCGACATCCTGATGCTCGCGGCGTGCCTCGACGGCGATTTTCCAAAGAACCGCGAATACTCACGATTGAACTGCGAGGCGCTTTCGTATCCTACCTGGTACGCGGCATTGCTTACGGCTAGCCCCTCAAACGCGATTAGATTTCTTGCCTCCAGCAGTCGGAGTTGCTTCTGAAACTGGACCGGACTCAAGCCCGTAGCGCGCTTGAATTGCCGGTGAAACGTCGTGACCGCCATTCCCGTTTCACGGGCAACGTCGGCCACGTCCATCGGCTGATCGTAGTTCTTGCGTATCCACTGAACCGTCTGCTCGATCCTGGAAAGGCTGCTTTCGCTCAGTGCCAACTGCCTCAACGAATCCCCCTGCAAACCGTTTAGCACATGAAAAAAGATCTCGCGTTTGTAGACCGGTGCCAAGGCCGCGACCTGGTCCGGTCGATCAGTTAACCGGACCAATCGGAACACGGCCTCTGTAATGTCGCGATCCATCGGGCAAGCCGAAAACTTTGGCGGGGAAGCGACCCGCTCTCCGCCAACGACGTCTCGCAGCAATCCCTGCAAAATTCCGTCATCCAGATTCAGGCCGATAGATCGGTACGGCCGGCCGCTGCGGTCGGGATGAACGGTCGCGGTCACGGGCAAGTGCATTGGGAGCAAAAAGTATGATGGCCCTTTCACTTCGATCATCCGCTCGCCTATCAACAGCCTCTTCTTTCCCTGTACAACAAAACCGATCATCGGTTGGTATAACGCCGCCAATTGATACGCGGGAACATCGCCGCCGATGACAAATAAGCCGGAAACCGATGTCTCGACCGGCTTCGTATTCGCCTTGCCGGTCAGGTGTATGATCGACGCCAGCAATTGTTGAATAGTTGGTACCACAAACATTATTAGGCTAATGATACATCTTTATTAGTGGTATTTTGCGGCTGGTTCTCTTTCGATGACACTTTTAGGCAATTCATAGGTAGGAATACATCTTGTTTCCCATGTCGCTAAACGCGAGAATCGAACTCTCAAATGGAGAAAATATTATGAACATCGCAATCGTAACAGGCGGAAGCAACGGCATCGGAAAGGCAACGGCGATCGAACTCGCAAAACGGGGCATCGGCGTCATCCTCACGTACAATTCTTATGCGGACCGAGCGCAAAAGGTGGTGGAAGAAATTGAAGCATTCGGCGGCGGAGCTGTCGCAGTGAAGCTCGACCTCACGAAGCGACAGAGTTTCCCGGGCTTTGCGGAAACCGCGAAGGACAAAACCAAAGAGCTATGGGATCGGGACACCTTCGATCACCTGATCAACAACGGCGGAGTCGGCGGCCCGATGATGCTCGATGAAATGACGGAAGAGTATTTCGATAAGATCATGAACACGAACTTCAAAGGTCCGGTCTTCCTGACCCGGGAACTAGCTCGGTTCATGGAAGATGGCGGATCGATCGTTAACGTCACGAGTTCTTCGAAGGCGCAGGCGTTTCCCGGCTACTCGGCGTACGGCTCTTTGAAGGCTGCGTTCTCTACGTGGACTCGCTATGTCGCAAAGGAACTCGCCCCGCGCAGGATCCGGGTGAATGCGGTATCGCCCGGTCCCACGCACAGCAACTTCGGCGACGGAGTATTCGACAAACATCCTGAGTTCATAAAACCCTTGGCCGAGCAATCAGTATTCGGCCGGATAGGAACTCCCGAAGATCTCGCTAAAGTTATCGCAAACCTGGTTTCCGATGATTTTGGCTGGGTAACCGCTCAAGACATCGAGGTAAGCGGCGGACACTTGCTCTAAACGCAAAACGGGACAGGTCATCAAAACCTGTCCCTTCTTTTCAGACGGAGAACGGACATTTTCTTGATTTCATTCTCAGGCGCATGCTAGCTTGGTAGTGGCCTAGCACACGACCTCTCAGTCATCCCAGCTTCGATCTTCAAACTCCTATGTCAAAAGCATTCTTGTGGTTCGGACTTGTCTCGTCCGCGTTTCTTTTTTGTCGGGATCACTTCATCAAAAGAGATTTCAACCGTCGCTCTTCTGTGGGCGTTAATCTTCGTCGCTTGTTTCTATAAACTGTTTCTGGCAAAGCCGAAGGCGAGCTAACTCGTCAGTCGTCTGTAAATATTCGGCAATCTTTCGGGCAGGGTCATCACGTCGTCGATGATCGTATAGCCGACGTCGCCGTAGAGGTCTTTCAGCTCCGACTCGGATTCCCGGTCGACGGTGATGCAGAACGGGGTGATGTTATGGGTCTTGGCTTCGAGCAGGGCTTCCCGGACGTCCTCGCGCGCGTAGCGCGCGTCGCCGTAATCGTGATCGTACGGGCGGCCGTCGGTGAGAATGATGAGCAGCTTCGTCCGCGATTCCTGTTTGAGTAATTTATGCGCCGCGTGGCGAATGGCGGCTCCGAGCCGGGTGTTGTTTTGAAA
>JBEBGW010000247.1:0-6774 GCA_040081025.1 Pyrinomonadaceae bacterium
CTTTTGAATCTAATTTTGCTGGTTCTTAAACAGTACGGCAAGAGATGGGACGTCGAACGGCCCGAATTGCTTCGGTACGTACTTAAAATTAGCGACGCGTTTGGCATTTCTGCACCGATTCAAAAAGCCGCCGAGGCTTCAGTTGAGAACACAGGACTGCCATGGTGGTACGTTAACGATCCATTGAGCGATCGGGAGTTGGAAGTAATTCAATTAGTTTCGCAAGGTCTATCGAATCAGGACATCGGCCACAAACTTTTCATCTCGGCCGGAACAGTTAAACGGCACATTAGCAACATTTATCAGAAGTTGGATGTGCATAGCCGAACACAGGCAGCAGAGCGTGCACGAAATTTCAAGCTTCTGACTTCATAAAGTCTGTCCGAGGCTTGCGAATGTCCGTTTGAAGTTCAATCGAGACTTCAAACGGACATCGCTATCCTTGAGCGAAATTCCGGTTAGCGCCGCCGCCCGCCGCCGCGAAACCCACCGCCAAGGTTACCTCGCGCCGAACTGAAATCCCGGGTTCGCCGCTCGCCTACGCTCCGGGCTTGCTGCTGGTTCTGAACCCAACTTCTTTCAGCCGGTCCTTCAACCGACTGCCAGCCGCTACCCGTATTTTGCTGAGCACCGCTCGACGGATTGTAACGATAGACATTGCCATCTTTCGCGGCGTAGACATTGTTGTTTGCGACCGCAACGCCGGTATCAGTTCTTGAATTGTATGTGAACGCACTTCCGCCCGCGGTAATCTGCCCGGTCGACGCGTTCCTCACTCCGCCTACCGATCCACCGCTAACTACGCCAGTTTGCGGGTCGTAATTAACTCCACGGGTGCCGGCGGCACTATTGCCAGTATAGGCGTTGCTTACAGTACGAGCCTGACCGGCGCTGATACGTCCGGTGTTCGGGTCGTATACAACCGCGCCGCCGCCGGTCATTGTCGTTCCAGTAAATACGTTCGTGTTCGTTCCCGCTCGAGCGGCGTATCTAGTGCCCGTGACCGAGTTGGTGCCAGTGTAGACACCGCCACGACCTACGTTACCGGTATACGGATTCGCCCAAGCAGCCTTTGTTCCTGAGTACGCGACATTGCCCCATTGTCCATAAATATTGGTCGACGCAACGCCACCCCATCCGTTCACGCCGTAGTACCCAATGGTCGCGTTTCCAACTGGACCCCACCAAGGAGCCGGATAATAGTAGTTGCTCCAGGCGTACCCATAGCCGTACGAAAAACCCCAGCCCGAAGCGACACCCCACGTAAACGCCACGCCACAACCGTAAGTGTAGGGAGCGCCGTACCAGTACGTTCCAACGTATGGCGGATAGTACCATCCAGTACCATATACAACGACGCCACCGGTGGACACCACAGTACCGTAATAGCCCGGGGTATAGCCGACATAAACAACCTCCGGCGTTGATTCGTAGATTCTTACGTACGTAATGTAGTGGAGAGGCGAGCTTGGAGGAATTGAATAAACTACCGCAGGCACCGAAGCCGCAACGCTCCATGGGCCATTCGGCGACTTGGCGACAAACCAAACGCCATTCTGCACGGCGTAATAGCTGTTTGAGTCAACGCCCACAACCGGAGTCATAGTATTCACCGCATATTGAAGTGACGTTCCGTCGATTCGTTTGAATTGCGGTGAGCCGTCATAGTTCACTTTCAGAGTTGCCGCTGAGCGCGTGATCGTTGCGGTCTGAGGGATGCTATTCGCGATCAACGCTTCTTTGGCCTGAGGCGTACCCGGAACGGAGGCGAGCACATTCGCCTTTGGATGAGTGGTGGGAATTCTGGTGAAATCCAAAGGAAGCTTTCCTTGAGGCACATGATTCCATTGCCCCTTCATTGATGAAGAGCTGAACCAGCGACCGGCGATGAGAATATAGTGATCCTGGGTAGCCGTGTAAACAAAAATATCGTTTTCTGTGTTCGTGACAAAGAGAAGCTGTGTTCCTTCGATCAGAGCAACTTGGGGTTCACCCAAGGTCTGGAGTAATTCCGCTGGACCGGTGCTCACATATATCTCAGGGATGCTTTCCTGGTTCGCGGCATCAATTGAGGTTTGTTTACGCGTACTGGATCCGTTGGCTGAGCCGTTCAGCAAGTCGACTTGTTCGCTCGCGGCGGCTGCCTTCAAAGCGATCTTCATGTCCGACGATACCTGGTCGGTCATGTGCCAAGGGCCAGTGGCGGCCTCGGATTCCAACCACCCATCCGCAAGACGTAGGTAGAATTTCTTGCTTGAAAGGTCCCGAAGAATGAGGACGCGCGTGTTTATGATTCGTTCGAGATTCGTATTCTCTACCGGGCGCAATACCGGGCTTCCATCGATCAGGATGAGAATTGCGTTCCTCGTGCTGAAGAAGATCTTAGGTGGATCGTTCTTGACTTCTCGGACACTGCTCTTGTCCTGGGTAAAGTTAACCGCCATGTCGGCAAGGAGTCGATCTAATCCGATTACTTCGACTTTCGTTGCGGCCTTACCTTGCAAGAGACTCTGATATTGTGCGCTTTTATCGGGAGCGCTCGGGACGCTCAATTTTGTGATCTTCATTTGAGAAAGTGTCACTAATCGATCTACCCTGTCGATCTCCGTTCTTGCTGTAAACCAAACCACTCCGTACGAAGATGGCTTTGCCTTATCGTCGAACACGGAAATTGCTGCCCGTGCCGACAATCGGTTTCCGACCCACTCTTCTACCTGCGGTTGACAGAACGCGAACGACGTGTCGTCGATCGTGAACTTTCGGGGCCAACCGGTGTCCCCGGTATTGGCTCTAGAACTGCTCTCGGGTCTCGTTTGAGCGACGGCCGCGTTTGGCCATGTTACTAAGGACAACGTCGCTGCAACAGTTATCAATAATGCAAAAATGAGTTTCATAATTCCTCTTCCTAACCGCCGAGCGAATATTGCGCGGCATACGGTTGTCTCCGGAGATCCAGAATCGGCTTTCGGTGCCTTCGATCACTTCTTATCTGGGTAGACTGGGCCTACCCAGATAGTCGTCGCCCATGATTTCTAGCTGGTCTTCTTCCTAACATCCTTAAGGAACCGCTCGACAAGTTTCTCGACTGACTTGTTTATTTTGTTGTCGATGTTTTTTAACTCGATCGCTCCGGAAGCTCGTCCTCGCCACACCAGTTGGTTCGTAGCTAAGTCGATCAGATCGACCGTCAACGTTCCTTCCGTGTATTGATCTACTCGAATATCGCGTCCGCCGAACCAGCGGGGCGCGGCGTAGCCATAGTTCTGCACGCTGAGAGCATTCTTCGTCGTGACGTAGTAGGCCACAGCAAAGTCAGGCTTAGAGCTATCCGATCGGTATCCTCCGGCAATCAGTTTCGACTCCAGCGCATTCCTGATCCGGCCATTGTTCAATTGGTCGTGAACCAGGGGATCACTGCTGCCCCGGGTCTGCATTGAAAACTCGAAGGTCTTTAGCTTCGAAAAGTCGAACGACTTGTCGAGATCCGACTGCACCGATTGTGCGTTGCCCAAGGCAACGAACATGCACAATACTAGGCCCATCAGGCTAGCTATTCTATTTATAATCATGATTGTTCTCCTATGTTAATCATCAAGTTATTAACCGTTAATCTATGCTGGCCAAGGAAGGTGCCAACGAATAACTCTCATCCCTGCCTTCCCACAGTGTTGATATCGGTGCACGTATGAGCTAGTGCGCGACCAATTCCGTTAGGTCAATAGCACTGGCCTCAACGATTCCCTCTCGAACCATGCCGTCTCCTATAATTCATGTCGCCGTCGCGAGTTCTGACATCATGCACAGGAGGCCGTTGCTGCGTATGAAGCGCCACCTTTCGCATACCCGCTCGATCGGTTTCCAAAATCCGACCAACCCGATTCGGTCCTTGCCGAACTGAACCAGCAGTAATTTGGCCGCGTTTTCGACCTGATGCTCCACCAGTTTCAGATCGACCGCTTCGCGTCCGGCTACCCCCGTTGCGATCCCGCGCCACACAAGTTTCCTGGTTTGTGCATCATAAAAATCTACGATGAGCGATCCCATAACCTGATTTCTCTCGACCACTTCGCTGGCTTTGTCCTTGGTCGCGACACGAAAAGAGACGATGAAGTCGGGCGACGCCGCGTCTGCCGGCGGATGATAGCCGTTGCTTTGCAGCTCTGTATCGAGAGCGTCCTTGATCTTCTTCTCCGTAACGGTGTCGGTTGCCAACGGGTCCGCGCCTTCTCTCGTTTCCGAATTGAACGCATAAGTGTTCAGTCCCGATAATCGAAAGTCTTCGTCATAAGTGCTGGTTACCGCTTGACCGGAAACTATTCCGCCTGCTAGTGCAAGCAATCCGATAATGTAAAACGTGCGAAAAAAACTCATATAACTATTCCTGCCTTATCGTTCGCGACGGTGTTCAGTGTTCTCCGTCGATATTTTTAGATTTTCTGTTGCGTACTCGATCACTGAACGGGCCGCATAGTTCGGACCGTCCGGCAGATCCCTGAATTCGGACACGATCCGCACCGGCTTGTTGTTATAGATCGTTTGTATCTCAACCTTGCGCTGCCGGCGCGTCGCAGCGTCGACCCAGATCGTCATCGAATCGTCTGGCTGCAGAATGTTCCGGCCATGGATCCGGATGAGACTTTGCTGTGTGCTTATATCCGGCTGGATGGTGGCGTTCGCGACGAATCGTTCCATCTTATTTGCCGGAATCGAAGAGTAGGTCTTCGCGAGACCGCTCAAAGCATCCAATATCGTCACGAGTTCTTCTTTCTTTTTCTTGGCGACGTAACCCTTAAGCCCACCGGTCGGTAGCTTTGTCTGTGTTGAGCTAATTTGGGTCGGCTGTGGACTTCCGTTCGCGTCGAACTTCATCGACGAAACCTGAACGCTCTTGCTCTCGCCGTCCTTCCAGACCTCTGTCCGCATCTTCCAGCTGTAGCGCCGCAATTGCGCGGCGTTCTGCTGTTGAGCTACGGCAAGCTGCCCATCAAACTGCCCCCACGCAGCAACGCACGAAAAAACAAGCACAGCAATGGCCGATCCGAGTCTTTGTAGTCGTATAACGTTATGTATCAAGATCATAAATTCCTCTCTGTCTTCTAAAGTTTGTGAACGGTTCCCGTCAGACAACCCGTCGACTGTGCTCCGTTCAGTTACGTTTCCGAGCCCACGCGGGCTAGTCGATTCTCATTCTTCATCTCGCCGTTTGTCCCGAGTTTCCCTTGACTCAGGGCTCATTGAACTCGCTGTCGGAATCTAGAAGGTTAAGTTTCCATAGAACTAGAAGCCCAACGTACAAGAAGGCGACAAATAGAAACGGGACAATACACTCCATAATGGATCCACATAAATTGAATTGAACGGCCGATCTTTCGAACGTTCACCTTTCTTGAAGGCAATGTGAGGATAAGAGAACTGAAGGTGTACTTACTTGTCCCGAAAGACACATTCGGAAGTTGTATTTCAGCTCGGAATTATCTTTCGAGGCTGACAGGCCCCGGATTCCAGAAATAACTGGAAAGCGGGTTGTTTCGGTTCGATCTTTCAGCGAAATGTTGCGGGGCGGTTTCCACGAGCTTGTTGACAATGAATTTCTTGTCGGCTATTTTTTTCGAATATTTATGTTTCGTTGGGATCAGATGGGTACATTCCTGGGCGCGGCCTGCTCACAATTCGGTCGAGTTTGTTTCGAGATCGGCAAGTATTGAGCGACTGCCTACGAAGTTGAGACGTGTCCTCACACGGCAGAATTTATGGACGGGATTAGCCACACGCTAACTACGAAGCTTTACATACCGCCCCTGCGGCGAACTCTGGTGGAACGTCCGTGGCTTCTCGATCAATTGAATGAGGGGTTAAGAGGCAAGCTAACGTTAGTCTCAGCTCCCGCCGGTTTTGGTAAGACGTCGATCGTAACGATGTGGCATCAGCAGAATGAGATTCCGCTTGCCTGGATTTCGTTAGATGCCGAAGACAATGAACCAGCTCGATTCTTGAGCTACTTAGTTGCAGCGTTGCAGGCGGTAAACGGGAGGTTGGGACTGGAAAGCTCCGCTCTTTTACAGATCTTGCCTGCTCCTCCATTGAGGGTCTTTATGACCTCGCTGATCAATGAAATAAGTGCACTGGAATTTGAGTTTGTGCTGGCCCTTGACGATTACCACGTCATCCACGAACACGGGATTCACGACGCCCTAAGTTTTTTTATAGAGCATTTACCGTCTCATGCTCATGCTCTAATAACGACCCGCAGCGATCCGCCATTTCCGCTTTCGCGTCTACGGGCTCGGCGTGAATTGAAAGAATTGCGAGCCGCAGATCTGCGCTTTGGCGAAGAGGAAGCTAAGTCCTTCTTAAATGATGTAATGAAGCTGGGTCTGCGGTCGGAGGATATAGTTGAGCTCAAAGAACGGACCGAGGGTTGGATCACCGGCTTGCAACTTTCGGCCCTGAGTCTGCAGGGAAGAGAGGATAAAGCAGAGTTTATAAAGGGCTTTGCGGGCGATAATCGTTTTATTCTGGGTTACCTTTTGGAAGAGGTCCTACACCTGCAGTCCGAAGAAGTGCAGAAGTTCTTGTTGCTCACATCTGTGCTTAGCCGATTCAACGCGGAACTTTGCAACGCTCTGACTCTTAGAAACGACGCGCACGAAACGCTTGAGTATCTTCACCGGTCGAATCTGTTCTTGATCCCGCTGGATAGCAAAAACAACTGGTTTCGCTATCATCACCTTTTTGCCGACCTTTTGCGACTCAAACTGAAGCAGCAACAAACAG
>JBEBGW010000248.1:0-6768 GCA_040081025.1 Pyrinomonadaceae bacterium
AGGAATGAGGCCCCGCCCAAAGCCATAAGAAAAAGACTGAAAAGCAGGACGACCGCAAATGTGACCGCGTAAATGATCGTGTCCATATCGCTAGTTCTGATCGGAGCGTGACTTTCGCGGCAATAGATCGGTCGTATTTTCGACCACACTCGGAACAGGCTCGAACGGCCGGTCCTCGATGAGCTTTCCGGTAGTGTGGGCCGAAGATATTTCGTCTGTCGGGTCGACCCGCTCGGTTGCTGCACGCGGAAGAAAGAGCTTTGAGTATCCGATCAATCCGGCTCCCAACATCACAAACGCTCCCAGGGCAATCGCCGATGCCAAAAACAGCACTTCCGGTCCGAACACGATAAGTTTGTATAACGCGGCCGCAACGAGGAAGGACATCAACGCGATCAACCCAGCGATGGAAAGCGCTCCAAATCCCAATTTTTCAAGTATTCGCTTTCGTCGCTGCAGAGCCGCGTTTTCTTCGGAGGGCAGAATCTCCGCCACGACCTTCGCGATCCCACCCAGCTTCAATCCGCACGCGCGGCAATAGCTTTGGTCAGCCGCATTTTCCTTACCGCAGTTTGGACAAAACATATCAAATAGAGACCGGTGACCGAGATGGCATAGCTGACGGGACCTTAATATTTCTGATTCTCTTCGGGATGGAGCTTCTCAAGCGTGTCGGGGAGCTGGTTGAACTCCATCTCGCCTTCGAATGGTCTGAGAAGCTCTTCGTCGCCTTCGAGGAGCCAGAGCTTTTGTTCATCGATCGAGTTCAGGATCACCGGCATCGCTTTTTCGTGAAGCGGTTTCATGAAGTCGTTCGGTTCGGTGGTGAATGAGGTGAACGAGTATCGTGTTTGGCCGTTGTCGTAGTAGCGGCT
This sequence comes from Pyrinomonadaceae bacterium, assembly GCA_040081025.1. Taxonomy (GTDB): domain Bacteria; phylum Acidobacteriota; class Blastocatellia; order Pyrinomonadales; family Pyrinomonadaceae; genus OLB17. Next base: position 876 of record JBEBGW010000248.1, read on the forward strand.
CCAGAGTCCGGCGAGGGCATACGGTTCGCGGCCTTTGACGAAGATCTCGACTGGCGGCAAGCCCTTTCCTTTTATCGGCCATTCGTAAAAACTGTCGATCGGGAAGATGCATCGCTGGCCTTTCTTCAACAGATCGGACCAAAGTTTTTTACTGTGCATCGTTTCGACGCGGGCGTTGAAAGTTGGAAATTTTGTTTCGAACTGTCCGGCGCCATCCCACTGACACCACCACCTCGCTTCTAGCGTCTTAACTAGTCCATCCGCTCGCCGTGCGACGATCCACGCAGGCTCTGTCGGGCGTAGGTTTCGCCGAGGAATAAAATCCTCGGGCGCCAGCCATTCGTTGATCTTTTGTTTATAGGCCGCGATCTCGGCCTGTGATGCTCGTCCGCACATAATGTGAATGTAACATCTCTGGCCCAGGCCGCGACAAGTCGAGGCAAAAGAGTACCGGCAGTCCCTTTCCTCAAAGACTGCCGGTATGCCTCTTACAATGTTTGTTCCGTGCTCGCGCATGACGATCGTCATCGCGGCGCGTGGCTTATTTGTAATGCTGGCGTTTCAAGTCGATACATTGAGTCCCAAAGATTTTCAAAATACTCAACGTTTCATTGTTTGGAACGTCCTTTGCTCGTAACGAGGCGACGACACAGTCGTCCCCAAGATGGGCCGATTTCCTCCGCGATTGAACAGAGCGTCGGCTCATCGTGACCGGCGGACTCTGAAAGGAGGTCGCCGGTTCATTCGTGTCCGAAAAAGGTGCGATCGGTGTAGTGATTGCCCTGGAAATCGGCTTAACTCCTTGTAGATCAAGAGGGCACGCCTATTGCAACTCTCAATTCTTGAACGTTTGAAAAAAGTACAGCCTTGCGAGGCTGAAATGGTAGTAGTTTTTTTACGATCCAAGGAGGGTTCTAATCATGAAAAACACGATTCTTGCAGTATGTTGTATGGCCTTCTTAATAACCGGAAGTGTCGGAGCGTCTTTAGCCGGTTCAAGTCCAACTGGAATTGAGCCTCAGCAGACTCCGACTCCAAAACCATCTCCAACGGCGTCGCCGACTCCATGTCCGTCACCCGAGGATCCAGAGAAGCCATGTCCGACGCCAAGCCCGGATCCGTCTCCTACAGTGGGCGTTTAGGATCTTTATAGGTTATTTAGCCGCGACGGCCGGCTCTTGAAAGGAACAATTCATCCGGTTCGTCAGATAGAACAGCGAAGGAGGACTTCTACGCTGGTCTTTCGTTACTCGTCCCGATGCATTAACCCCAGTACCGTTCCGATCACGCCGCCGGCGACAGCATCTCGCAGCGTTTCGCCTAAAACATCGACTGCGATAATTGCATACCCTCGGTAAAGGTTCATGTACCCGAGTTCGCCTATATCGATGCTCAATGCGAAGAGGAAACCGAGGATCGCCCCGACCTTCAAACCGCCGAGAAATGTCCGGGCCGATGCCCAATACTCGATAACGAACGCGAGCATAAAAGCCATGACTACATTCGAGATAATCAGGACGATCAGGTCGGGCGGCTCCCGGATCAACCCCGCGTATTGAAAGGTGTTCTCCTTCATATACGAAGCGAGAACGATCCCCCAGATCAAGTATCCGAGAAGAAACAACGTTATTGCCCCGGCAGCAGTACCAGCTAAGAGTCTTAGATTCATAGGTCCGCTCAATACATATGCGGCAAAACAGTCATCTTGTCGCTTTCCAGATGACCCCATTTTGGCTTCGTAGGCAGATAGACTATCACGCGATTGTACGAGTATGGATTGATATATGGAGCTTCTGATAGATCGGTATTCGTGTTCGTCGTGACGCCCAGGAGACCCTTTACGACCGCTCTTATCAGGAGGTGTTCGGGGCTATTCAAAGCCGTGTGCATCGGACCGTCATGGTTTGCATTATTACTCAACACTGGGATGCACATTGAACAAAGGACATTCTTTCCGTAATCCTGCTTCATCCCGAAACAGTGGAAGACCTCGACACGCGTTAACCAACGGTGCCGCGCGTCCTGAGCGTACCCTGCATACGTCGTATTCTCATTCTGATTGTGGATCAGATAGAGCACCGGATGGGATTGAGGGGCCGGGTTATTGGAGACTTTCTTACAGGCTTCCTCCATCGTCCACGAATTCGCCGCCTCAAAGTTGAATACTATGTCATCCATATTTGTGGGTCTGTGCAGCTTCTCCTGCACTGGAGCCAAGATAGGCCAGTTCGAGACCAAAAAAGGTCGCCTCTGGGTTTGTTCTTCGGATTAGTAAGTGAGTGAAACTGCGGAATGATAGCACGCTATGAGTCGGTTTCACCAAACAATGAACCGGCAGTCCCCTGTTCCTCAAAGACTGCCGATATACCGCTCCGAATTGGTTTTCCCCGCAAATTGAGCGGCATAGCCGCCGGATTCTTCCGTGCGCGTCCCGGAAGGACAAGCCCTTCCGCTCATCATCGCGGCAAGCCGCAAGGGCCGCCACTCACACCCTCCCTACCGGTCGGGTTTCCGCCTTTGGCTGTGTTATATTCGACTTTCTGCCTTAACGGCTAGACCAATGACAGACGGCGATAGTAGGTTCGATGGATCTGACGCAGTTTTCACCAAAGAAGCTGGTGGGAAGGTTCGAGCGGTTTCGCTCGCGCTCGCGTCGGAGCTTGGCTGAATATCGTCTTTACGCCTACTTGGTCGTACTCGGGCCGGGGATAATCGCTGCAAATTCAGGTAACGACGCAAGCGGGATCGCCACCTATTCGACCGCCGGGGCCGCGTATGGGTACGGGCTGCTCTGGGTCTTTATCCCGATGACAATTTCGCTCGTCATCGTGCAGGAGATGTGCGTTCGGATGGGCGTCGTCACCGGCCAGGGTCTGGCGGACCTGATCCGCGAGCAATTTGGCGTGCGGTGGACGGCCCTTGTAATGACGGCTTTGCTGGTCGCGAACCTGGGCGTGATCGTCTCGGAGTTTGTCGGTATTGCGCAGGCTTCAGAGCTGTTCGGCATATCGCGATACTTCACGATTCCGCTCGCTTCCTTGTTCATCTGGTGGCTGGTCGTTAAAGGAACTGCGAAGAGTGTCGAGCGGGTCTTCCTTTTGATGTCGCTCGTATTTTTCACCTACATCATCTCAGCATTTCTCGCACAGCCGGATTGGGGCCAGGTCGCAACCGGTTTCGCACGTCCGAACTTCAGCGGCGACACGGTTTATATCTTCACTCTTGTCGCACTCATCGGTACGACGATCACGCCGTTCATGCAGGTGTACGTGCAGTCGGCGGTAGTCGAAAAACGGATGGACAAAGACGAACTGCACCTCGCTCGTGCCGACGTGATCGTCGGGACGACATTTGCCTGTTTGATCTCCGCGTTCATCGTCATTTGTACCGCCGCAACGCTGAATGCGAATGGGGTATATGACGTAGACTCCGCTGCAACCGCCGCCGAGTCGCTCGTCCCGATCGCGGGTCACTATGCCAAGTATCTCTTCGCAGTCGGCCTGCTCGGTGCCGCGATGCTCGCGATGGGTGTCCTGCCGCTCGCGACGGCATTTTCGTTGAGCGAGGCGCTTGGATTCGAAAAGGGTATATCGCGATCGTTCCGCGAGGCTCCGATCTTTCTCGGTATCTTCACAAGCCTCCTCGTCGCCGGCGCGCTCGTTGCGATGATCCCCGGAATACCTCAGATACCGCTGCTATTAGTAACGCAATGCGTGAACGGTTTGCTGCTTCCCGTGATCCTGATCGCGATCGTAAAACTCGCCAGCAATGAAGAGATCATGGGTGAACATCGCAATACGACCCTCTTCAGCATCGTCGCGTGGGGCATTACGGCGGTCGTCTCGTCACTGTCGCTTCTATTGATTGGTAAGACGATTGTTGGTATGTTTTAGCACCACGTATGGCGGCAGCCGACTTCTACAGAAAAGCGATCTACTTCCTTTTAGTTGCGGGCTCCGTCCTTCTTGCGTTGATCATCCTATCGTTCCTGGAAGAAATTGGCCGGAATTATCTCGTCGCGAACTTCGCCTTTGATCTCGACCCACGCGGGCGTCTGATCGCGAGGCCAGGGCCCGGTGCTCCGGACATGATGACCGCTACCGGGATCGCGCTGGTTGAAAACGTTCTACGGATCATCAAGGTCGTGCTGTGGTTGGCGTTCGTTGTTTCGGTCATCAGGCTACTGACACGGCTGTTGTTCGAGACGGTTCTTCGATCCGCATCGCAGACCGAGATCGCATCACTGTTGAAGACCGTACTTTCGGTCGTCATCTACATCGTCGCGTTCTTCATCATCTTTCAATCGCAGTATCCCCAGATCGAACTTGCACCGCTGTTCACCGGATCCGCGATCCTCGGTATCGTCGTCGGTCTCGCTTTGCAGGACACGTTGGGTAATTTGTTCGCGGGCTTGGCTCTTCAGGTCGATCACCCGTTCGAGGTCGGTGATGTGATCACGATCACGAATCGCGGCCAGGGAGTTGTCGAAAGCGTGTCCTGGCGAGGCGTCCGGCTTCGTACGTTCCAGAACAAACTGCTAATCATCAGCAATGCCGCGCTCGGTAAGGAAACGATCGAGGTCGCCCCGCAAAATAACCTAAACGCTCGGCTGGTGATGTTCAATACGATCCATTCAGCCTCGCCAGCAAAGACGGCGCAGGTCGTTCGCGACGCTATCCGCCAACTCGACAACGTGTCGCAAAAGATGCGGCCAATAATAAGGATCCGCGATTTTGGTGAAAGCAGTTTGGATTGGGAGCTAAAATACTGGCCTGACAATTACGCGAAGTTCAACGATACCGATGCGCTGATCCGTCAGCGGATCTGGTATGCGTTTCAGCGCGAGGGGATCCATTTTGCTTTTCCGACTCGTACGATCTACACGGCAACGGAGGCAGAACCGCTCTCGGTCGAGGAGCAAATCTCGTCGACAACGGAATATCTCGACCACGTGCCGATCTTCGCGCCGCTTTCGGATGAAGAAACGGCACAGCTTGCACGATCGTCGATCCGACGGGTTTTCGCTCCAGGAGAGGTGATCGTAAGGAAGGGTCAGGAAGGTAATTCGATGTTCGTGATCATCCGAGGATCGGTGAAGGTTCAGCTGCCCGACGCCGCCGGATGGCGAACCATCAATCAGCTCGGACCGAACGACTTCTTCGGTGAGATGAGTTTGCTTACCGGCGAACCCCGCTCGGCGAATGTGGTTGCGGATGAGGAAACCGACGTGATGCAGATCCGTAAGACGGCCGTCAAGCCGATCTTTGAAGCAAATCCGGAGCTGATGGATTCGATCTGCGCGATCGTTGAAGAACGCAAGAAGCTGCTAACGCAGGAAAAGCTAGAACAAACGATGCGGCCGACGCGGCCCGAGTCGGGCATGATGTCGGCGATCAGAAAATTCTTCGGTATTGGGGAATACTAGCCGATGTTTCGGTCGTAGATGTCGTGGAGGACATCGGTGATAGGCTGGCGATTTGCGTATTCTTCTTCCTTCGAACCCTTCTTTGGTTTCTTCTTTTTTCCGTTTTCATCAAGGCTCGGAGATTGCGAAAATGCCGCCTCGATCGTCGCCGGTTGCGGGGGGACTTCCCGATACGACGGAGCCTCAGTTCGCCCGTGCTCTTGGCTTTCGTCTGAGCCTGCCTCAAGAGAGTGACCGTTTGAGTTGAAAGGTTCGCCGGTCGCGTACGCAGTTCGGCTCGTCTCAAGAAGCGAGGCCCCGCGGATCTTACGTGCGCGTTCGAGGGAGCGGACGGCTGCAGACGTCAAGGGAGCATCAGCCGGTTCGCGTTCGATCTTGCGAAGGATCTTCACGTAGTTGCGAAGCTCTGGAGTCGGGTAGACGTAAGAAAGCTCGTCAGCATTGGGATTTTCGACGACGGCTCCAAGG
>JBEBGW010000018.1:0-24198 GCA_040081025.1 Pyrinomonadaceae bacterium
GATGCGATCGGTAAGACGTACGACTTTAAGGTCGCACGGCGGTTGGTCGGCTATTTGCGGCCATACTGGTACGTCGCTGCTGCCTCTCTCTTCGTGACCCTCCTTGCGAACTCGATCGCGAGCACGCAGCCGTACTTCACCAAGATAGCTATTGATAGCTTTATAACGCCGAGGACCTCTGATGGGATTGAGGTGTTCGCTGCCGCATTTTTTGGTGTCTTCCTGGTCGGTTTTATACTTTCCTACCTTCAAGAGAATCTCGTAAATCACATCGGACAGCGGGTCATGTTCGATCTACGGACTCAGATCTTTACCAAACTGCAGCACCAGGAGCTAGCATATTTCGACAAGTATCCGGTCGGCCGGATCATGACCCGGCTTACGTCGGACGTCGATTCCCTTAATGAACTTTTCACATCGGGAGTGATCGATGTGCTCGGAGATCTGGTAAAGATCTTCGCGTTTCTCGCGATCATGTTCTGGCTGGATTGGAAACTCGCGATCGTCACGCTGATCACCGTCCCGATCCTGTTCGCCTGCACTAACTGGTTTCGCAAACACGCCCGACGCGGGTTTGACCGCGTTCGGACCCGTAACGCGCGACTCAACGCGTTTCTACAAGAGTATCTTTCGGGCGCGCAGACCGTTCAACTGATGAACGCAGAAGGAAAGGCCCAAAAAAGATTTCACGAGATCAACGACGACTACCGCAATGCCAACATAGAGACGATCTATTACTATTCGATCTTTTATCCGCTGGTCGATTTTATCGGGGCGTTCGGCATCGCATTGGTGATCTTCGCCTTCGGCTACGAACACCTTCCGACCACGGCGGGCGAGGCAGTAACGATCGGCGTTCTTGCGGCGTTCATACAGTATTCTCTGCAGCTATTTCAGCCGATCCGGGATCTATCGGACAAGTTCAACGTGCTGCAGGCGGCGATCGTCGCGTCACACCGGATCTTCATCCTGCTCGACCTCGAGATCGACATCAAGAGTCCTGAACAACCGCTGAAGTCAGGCAAAGTCGAAGGACGGATCGAATTCGAGGGCGTCTCGTTCGCTTACAAGGACGAGGATTGGGTGTTGAAGGACATCTCGTTCAAGGTCGAACCGGGCGAAAGTATCGCGCTCGTCGGGCATACGGGCTCCGGCAAGACGACGATCACGAATCTGCTGATGCGTTTCTATGATGTGCAGAAAGGGCGGATCCTGGTCGATGGCGTAGACGTCCGCGATTGGGACCTGCACGACCTGCGAGCGAACTTTGCGGTCGTCCTACAGGACGTGTTTCTCTTCAGCGGATCGATAGAAAACAACATACGGCTCGGCAACAACGAGATCGGCCGCGAGAGGATAGAGTGGGCGGCGAAGGAAGTCAGGGCAGATGATTTTGTTCAGAAGCTCGATAACGGTTACGAGTCGCTAGTAAAGGAACGCGGTGCCGGGCTATCGGTCGGACAGAAGCAATTGATCTCGTTCGCGCGGGCACTGGCGTTCGACCCGAAGATCCTGATCCTGGATGAGGCGACAAGTTCGATCGACACCGAGACGGAACAGCTTATCCAACAAGCCGTTGAGACCGTGATGGAGCATCGGACCTCGCTCGTCGTCGCCCACAGGCTCTCTACGATCCAGCGGTGCGATCGGATAATGGTGCTGCATCACGGCGATCTTCGCGAGAGCGGAACGCACAATGAACTGTTAGGTTTACGCGGACTTTACTGGCGTTTGTACCAGCTTCAATACTCCGACGAGAAGCTTCACGTATCCGATCCCGGCAACCTTTCCGCCGATTCGGCACCGCTGCTTACGGTGGTGTCTTAATTAAGACACTACCCTGCTTACGCAAAACTAGGATAATCTTTCGACTTAAATTATAATGTTGGGCGCTACAGCCCCATATATGAACGACGCTCTTCAGAAGCATTGCGATTCGGTGATCGAACAGATGTTCGAGCGCTGTCACGCGAATGCGCCGAATTTCGGCGTCACTTCCGATTGCTTTTCGAAATCTCTAAACGCAACGCTTACAAAATTTGCGGGCTCCTCAGATGCTGAGCTGACCGATAAGGACGTCTCGGATTTCCTCAGCCAGATTCAGGCGGATGATCTCTTCATGGCGATCGCGTGTGCGAATGGGAACGAACGTTCATGGTGGGAGTTTGACCAGCAGCATCGTGCCTATATGGAGCGTGTCGCCCGGCATCTTGCACGCACCGAGATGGACGCGACCGACATCGTGGACGCGGTCTACGAACAGCTCTACGGCACGCGAATCGTTGACGGTGAACGAGTTAGCAAGTTTGCGACATACAGCGGCCGAGGCAGTATTCGCGGCTGGCTGCGGACCGTTATCTGGCACTCATTGGTAGATCGGCACCGTGCAGGACACGACGAGGTCTCGCTCGACGAGATGACCGAGAACGTCGGTGAGGGCGGTGCTCATGCAAACTTCGCTGAGCAACCTGTCGGCGGCGACGAAAGCATGGTCGACCAGATCACCCGCGACCACTACCGGACCGCGACGGTGACCGCTATCCAGAGTGCTTTCAGCAGCTTAGAAGATCACGAGAAGCTCATTCTGCTCTATTATCACGTTGAAAACCTGAAACTGCGGGAGATCTCGCGACTTGTCGAAAGCGAAGATTCCCCGCTTCGAGCCTGGTTCCAGCGGAAATCAGCCACGCGGGACAAGAATCCCGCGGGCCGCATCCATGAATCGACTGTAATGCGCTGGCTTGAAAAGTGTTACGCGAAAGTCCTGCAATCGTTCCGGGCTCAGTTGGTCAACGAAAGCGGCCTCAGTGATGCGGAGATAGCGATCTGTACGCAGCTCGCGACTCAGGACCTCGCGGGGAACAGCTTTTTCAATAATCTGAACGTTTCAAGGTCTGCCGCGGAGGTATCGAATTAACCGGTTACCGAAAATAGTTACGCAAATGTGACCGCATTTGGCGTCTGACAATCGGGAGGCTGATACCGAACATGGAAAACAAGATCACATTAAACCCACAAGAGCTGCAGATTCAAGGAATTCTTGACCGGTATCTTGCTTCAGGTAACAAACGCATTGCAGCCGAGGGCAGTCACGTAGATGACGATTCGCTCTCAGCATTCGTCGAAGGAACGCTCAATAAACGCGAATCGGATTCGATAGTTACACACCTCGTCGATTGCGGCTTTTGCCGGCACACGACCGCCGAACTCGTCCGGCTTGACCTCGCGTTCGCAGAAGAGGCCCCGGCTCAGATCGCGGCTCACGCTGAGCCCTCAAAGATCTCAGAGGTCCTGAGCGGCATCTTCTCAAAGATCTTTGGCACTACGGATGGAGCGGTGTTCGCTCACGAAGAGAAAGAGAAGAAGGAAAAGGACGAAGACAAAGAGGACGAGCAAAACTAACAGTTTCTTCCCCCAAAGAAGAATCGGCCCCGTGCAAGAGCTTAGGCTCAAAACACGGGGCTGATTTCATTGCGTGGTGCGCTATAATCGCCTAAAGAATCTATAGGTTGCGCTGGGACGAAATGAGTCTCAGAAACATGGAGAATCTAACCCTGGACAAACCTGTCGTCGATTGCCCGCCCGCCGGCCGCACCATCACCGTAGAGAGAGTTGCAACCGCAAACCTTCCCACCGAGAAAGGTGATTTCCGAATAGCCGGCTACCGGTCGCTTGTTAGCGACGAGGAATTTGTCGTATTGATCAAGGGCGAGATGCGGGCGGAAGTTCCGACACTCGTCCGCATACACTCGCAATGCCTTACCGGTGATGTATTCGGGTCGATCAAATGCGATTGTGGGCCGCAGCTTCACAAGGCGATGGAAATGATCGATATAGAGGGCCGCGGGGCGATCGTTTACCAGCAGCAGGAAGGCCGCGGGATCGGTATCCTAAACAAGATCCGGGCTTATGCCCTGCAAGACCAAGGTGCCGACACGGTCGAAGCAAATGAAGCACTGGGCTTCGCGATCGATGCTCGCACCTACGAGCAATGCGCCGAGATCCTGTTCGATCTCGGCCTTTGCCAGGTCAAGGTCATCTCAAACAATCCCGACAAACTCCGAGCCCTCGAACAAGCCGGCCTAACCATCGTCGAACGCATCCCGATCGAGGTCGAAACCGAGGAACCGGCCGCCCACTATCTTCGAGTCAAAAAAGAAAAGCTTGGCCACTTACTTGAAGAATCGGTTTAGCCGAGACTGCCGACGGGGATTCCATTCTACGCTTCCAAATGAAAATAAGGCCGCCTTCAAAAAGAAGGCGGCCTATTAATTAGTCCGAAGACTTGATCAGTTCAATTAGAACTGGAAGCGGAAACCAAACCGCACGTTACGCGGACCTTGGAATGCGTTCGTCATGCCGTAAAGCGGATTACGAATTCCATTGGCCTGGATGTAAGCGAGGGCGATCGTGTTTGAAGCACGAGTCTGGTAAGCAGCTTCCTGCTCCAGGCCAGTACCCGTGAGGCCGATGTTTGCACCCGTCAAGCCCGTGGTGGAGATAGTTTCAACACGACTCAACTCGTTCTCTTCGTCGAAAAGGTTGAGGATGTCGAGCGTACCAACGAGGCTGAAGCGGTTGTCACGGCCGAAGCGGTAACGGTGACGAAGTCCGAGATCCGTCTGGGAGTACATCCCAGTTCGGCCCATATCGCCACGTTCGTTGAGGATCTGACCTCCGACACCGAAAACGGTGTAGCGGGTGGTCACAGGTGTACCACTCTGGAACGTGGTGAAGCCCGAGATCTCAGTCGAGTTCGTGCTGGTCCACGGGATCTCATATGCACCGTAAGCCTTGAACACATGCGGGCGGTCAGTAGCCATAAGGCCGTTATCCGGTCCACCTGCTCCCTGGAAACCGATGAACGGCAAGTCAAAGTTGCGGTTCACGTTCGGTGACGTACGTCCTGCCTCATCCGAGCTGGCGAGACCGGCGTAATTACCGAACAAACGGCTCCACGTGTAGTTCACGTTGAAGTAGAAGTTGTTAACAAATCGCTTGTCCAAGCTGACTTCGACAGCGTCGTAGTCACGAACCGCTTTGATCGATTCGAAACCGGCCGCTTCAGCAATTTCAGCAGCGAGTCCGAAACCGGGGTTACCGATGACATAAGCCTCACCGCCCGGAACCGGGATACCAATGTCTTCAACCGCAACGTCGACCTGCTTGTGGGTGTATCGACCGCGAAGCAGGAACTGCGAGGAAAGGGCACGTTCCACGCCAACAGTGTATTCACTCTGGCGGAAAGCCTTGATATCCGGATCGATCTCACCGAATTCCGGCTGGCCGGGAAGATTCGACGGGATTCGGAAGTCAAGCTGGCAACGCGTAAGCAATCCGGGAGCATTGATCGGGCAGGTACCGCCGATCGGATCCGGAAGGTTGCCGATGATCGTTGTCCTGTTAAACAGGGTCTGCGACGTCTGGCTCGGGAAGATCTCGAAGTAATCGTTTCGGAAGAAGTTACCACCGAACGAACCACGCGGCAGCTCATACTTGAAGCGGTCGAAGAATCGGCCGTAGCTACCGAAGATCTTGGTCTTACCATCGCCGAAAACGTCCCAAGCGACGCCGATACGAGGAGCGAGCTTGTCACCAAAAGCGAACGTGATGCCATCACCCTGATCGTTAAAGCTGGGTGAATTCTCACGCTCCATGCGAAGTCCGAGGTTCAGCGTCAACCGACGTACCGGCTGCCACTGGTCCTGGATGTAGAATGCGAGGTTGTCGCTGCCGGCGGAGCCGAAAGCACCAAAACGCTGCATCCAGCCGGCACCAATGATGCCCGGGCTGGTCGGAACTTCGGAATGACCCGAAAGTGCTGCAACGGTTCGGCTAGGACCGAACTGCAGGACGATCGTATCTTCACGCGTACTTTCGATCGAGTTGCTGATACCGTTGAACTGAACGCCGCCCTTGAACTGATGACGTCCGGCAAAATTGCTTACGAGGTACGACGCATCAGCGTCAAACGTACGACGTCGTGAAACATCGAACAGTACCTGCGTAATCGCACCAAAGTTAGCGGTACCGCAAGTCTGGAAACCTACAGGTGCTACGACACCCGTATCGCAAGCGTTCGTGGTATATCGTGTAACAGCTCCGCCTGCCACCGAAGGAATACCATAGTTGCCAAGCTTCTCGTTAAGGAAGCTGTAACCACCGCGAGCTGTTACAACGAGTCTATCAGTCGGGGTCCATGTTAGCGTTCCGGTCGTGTTGTTAGAACTCTGGCGTCCACCCTGGAAATCGGCCAGGTCTGCACCCGAAACGACACCGCGTCCAGGCCACGTGAGGGCCGGGATCGAACCAAACGGGTTCTGCGCCGGAAGATTACCGTTCTGTTCGATCGGGTTCCAAAGGTAGGTACCGGTCAAGCGAAGCTTCGTCCACGGCTGAATGTCAACGCGGCCAAAACCATACTCATTTTTCTGCTTGAACCGGTAAGTCGTCGAGCTTACATACTGACGGGTAGCCGGGTCACGCTGAGCAGCGGATGTGCCGTACAAATTGACCGTACGCTCGGTGTTGAAGATCTGAGGAGCATAGCTACCAAAGAACCAGATCTTGTCCTTGAGGATCGGTCCGCCGATGCTGAAGAACGGGAAGAAGTTATGTCCTCCGTCCTTTGCAACCGGAATGTATTCCGGAAGGACCTGTGTTCCACCCGAATTCGAGAAGGTCGTTTGGTTAAGGAAGGGACGCGGATCACCGTTGAACTGCGGAAGGCCAAATTCGATTCCCGTTTCACCGCGGAACTGGTTGCTTCCACCGCGGGTCACAACGTTGACCACACCACCGGTGGCTCCGCCAAACTCAGCTTCAAATCCAGAAGACTTGATCTGAACTTCCTGGACCATCTGGAACGGAACATTGTTGTTCGTGTTCAAAGTACCCGTACGGAAGTTTGAAACTTCCTGGCCGTCGATGATGAACGTGTTTTCCGAACCCGAAGCACCATCGATCTGGAAGCCGCCGCTGAGGGGTTCGTTGCGAACGCCCGGAGCAACCGTCAGAAGGCTCGTGAAGTTGGTTCCCTTCGGAAGCAACTCAGCCGTACGTGCGGTGATGTTGGTCTGGATCTTGTTGTCGGTCGGGTCGATCGAAACGCCGTCCGCGGCAACGTCAACTACAACGTTTGCACCGCCTGCGGTGAGTGCGATATTGACCGGGGTGGCCTTACCGAGGGTAACCTCGATGTTGTTGGCCGTGGCCGAGCCGAAGCCAGCCGTTGAAGCCGTCGTGATCGTGTAAAATCCGGGGGGCACCTGCTGAACCCGGAAGAAGCCGCTGTTGTCGGTCGTTGTGGTACGTCGGAAACCAACGGTTCCCGATGTGCCCGCTCCGCGGGTCGCAATTACCACTTCAACGCCCGGAACAACAGCACCAGCCTGGTCTGTGATCGTACCTTCGATCGTACCCGTCAACTCCTGTGCCGCTGCAGTAAAAGTAAATGCAGTGACAAGAGCGACGAATGCAAAGAAAGTTTTAAGCGTATTCGCCATATACATACTCCTGATATTTGGTTAGTCAAAATTAGGCGTGTCCCGCTGGCCCAATTTCTGTCCGTCTGGAAACCAGAATTGGACCGTTCGAATTTCAAGGGGGGACTCGAACCGAGGAACGTCTAGCTGGGTTTAGGCAATAATCGAGCCGAAATCCCTGACGCTCGTAACATGCGCCGCTATCATATTGATAATATTGGATTTAAGGTCGTAAGGACTGAAGGGTTACATTGGTCGGAATGTTCTCGGGCGGGAAGATATTCAATTTATTAGATTTAATCCGAACATTTGGACGAATTACTGAATTTTCGATCGCTACGAGACCTGTGCGTGAAGTCGGAACTCCGAAAACCGGTGCTTAAGTTAACGGCTTTTCGCGCAGAGTTTTGATGATCTGGCGGATCTCGGCCGCGTTCTGAGCATCAGGGCGAACCTTCAGAAACGATTCCAGGGACTCGGCCGATTCTCGAAACCTGTTCTTGTCTTTGTATACACGGGCAAGCTGCCAATATACATCGGCGAACTTTCCCTCGCTCAGTTTCTCGGCTCTTTGGAGCGAAGTGAGAGCCTCATCCAACCGCTTCGACGAATGTAGCGTTACCCCTTTCCAGTAGTGGGCACTGACATTTTCCTTTTCAAGCTTGATCACCGAATCAAACGAGGCGATGGCCTTATCCGGCCTGCCTAGCCGGAGTTCCGTGAGGCCCAAGCCGAGCCCGCTTGAAATGCTTCGCGAATTAACGACTATCGCTTTAGTATAAAGTACAAAAGCAGCCTCAAAATGTCCTTTCGCAAGATACTCGGTCGCCAACCTATTAAGGGCGAGATAGTATTCTGGGAAGATCTCGAGGGAACGTTTTATCTTGCCGAGACCATCGTTTTCTTTCTTCGCCTCCAGATCTTCCACTCCTGCTTCATATAATGTCTGGGCCTCTCGCGGGATCTCCTGAACAAAAACGGCTCCTCCAGGGCCGTGCAATCCTGGCTTCTTTCGGACGCTTAGATAGAAATCGACCTGCTCAGAAACCGACCCGCGGCCAGCAACGATCGATATCGGGACCAAAGGCACCGATTTACTCTGTTCTTCAAAGTTAGTTCCAAACGTAAGGACCTTAACGGTATAACTTCCAGCCGAAAGCCCGCGAAACGAATACATCCCGGATCCGTTCGTCTGAGTACGCGCTATGGTGGAATACATTTCAGTTTGGAGTTCCACGTTCAACCGCGCAACGGGCGCGCGATCCTCTCCGAAAATGAATCCGGTTATACTACTCCTATCCTGTGCGATCGCGGGAAATGCGAGAATAAGCAAAAATAACGGCAAAAGCGAAAAACGACGACCGACGCTGTACATAATTCCGATCCTCATCCGTGGCGGTCCATTTGGTATGCAGGAGATTATAGCTTCAAAATACAGTTTGTGGTAGAGATTTTTGCTTGATTTGAATTTCTCGGCATTCTTAATGGCCAAAGACTTGAGAGAACGAAACTACCGCGATGCGGTTCATAATATAGTTCGGGTTGATCTCGCGGGATATGGCGGGGAGTTGATCGGGCGGTTGATAGATGCGCCGGAGTTCCAGAGGTTGCGGCGGGTGCGGCAATTGGGGTTGGCGTTCTTTGCATATCAGACGGCTGAACACTCGCGGTTTACGCACAGTCTCGGGGCGTTTCATCTAGCGACTCGTGCACTTGAGCGGCTTGGCCGGAAGTATGAGATGTCGGATGAAGATGCGCTCGCCGTTAAGGTAGCTGCGTTGCTTCACGATGTCGGCCACGGTCCTTTCTCGCATGTCATTGAATCGGCGCTCGATTTTCATCACGAAGACTTCACGATCGGAGCGGTGCTCGATGAATCCTCCGAGATCGGCTCGACGTTGAAGCAACACTCATCAACCCTCGCGACCGATGTTGCCGCTATCGTCCGCGGCAACTTCAGGCGAATGGCCCTCGGCCAACTTGTTTCATCGCAGCTCGACGTCGATCGAATGGATTATCTCCTTCGCGACACGCTAATGACCGGAGTGAAATATGGGATCTACGATCTTGAGTGGGTTCTGAAGTCGATCGAGATCGACGAAGATCGTGATCAGCTCTACGTATCGGCGGCCGGAATTCACGCCGTCGAAGACTACCTGCAGGCACGATACTATATGTTCCGTCAGGTCTACTTTCACCGCACGCTGCGAGCCGCCGAGGCTGTACTACGCTCGACGTTGAGGCGTGCACTGATGTTGTCGCGGGAAGGTAAAAGCATCTGGTGCGCGAGCGGCACTGCAATGGAATCGGTGCTCGCCGGAAAAAAACTTTCGCTTGCCGAGCATCTTTCGCTCGACGATTCGGATTTCATTTTCCATATAAAACGATGGGGGACATCCGAGGACCCTATCCTCGCCGATCTCGCCTCGCGTTTCACCGACCGTCGCCTGTTTAAGGCACTCGACCTTGATATGGAGGCCGATGCGCGATCCCAGTTCGTCGCGGCGGCTCGTGATGCCGTTTCGGCCGCGGGCTTCGATCCTGACTATTACTTCATCGAGGATACATCCGGGAACGACGCTCATTTTTTCTATTCAAGCGACCGCGGCAAGCCTAAGGATCTTATCTACGTCGAGGATGGATTTTCCCGGCCGCAGTTGCGAGAGATCTCGGAAGTGAGCGCCGCGGTTCGGGGACTTCAAAAAGGATTTCGCGTCGATCGTATCTGCTTTCCCGCCGAGGCTCGTGGGCGAATCGAAAGTTTGTATCGAAGCTGAATGAAGGTTGCTCTCACCATCGTGATACTCGCACTTTCGGCAACGGTGAATGCTCAGCGCATCGCCGTCATCGAGCCTGATACCTCGAGGGTAGGGGGCCTTGCTTCCGCCGTTCGTACTGATCTCAAAAGTGACTTCAAGATCCTCGATGAGTCGATGGCCGACGCGGCATTCCACTCTGTTACTCTCGCTGACCCGTTCAATCTCGCAACCTCAGATGCACGCCGCATTGGAGAAGTGCTCGGTGCGAACAACTTCATTCTCGTGCGATCGGCCTTACAGCGACGAGCCTCCATCGATCGTCCGGCATATTTCGAAGCGTACGCGATCGCCTACGTTGTCAGCTCGCGGACTGGCTCGCTCATCGGATGGTTCCGCGAGAGTGTCGAAGCTGCGAGCGAGAACGAAGCTCGCGGGAAGCTGATCGCTAATTCGAGGATGCTCGCCGAACGTGTAGCAGCCTCACTCAAGGCGAATCGGTTCACGATCGTGCGAGACCCAAAATTTGAAGAAGTTCCGCTGGAAGATTCACCGCTCGCCAAAGGACTGCGTACGCCGGTTCCATATCGTCGGTTGCGACCCGAGTACACGGATCTCGCGTCGAGCTACGGTGTGCGGTCTACGGTCGACATCGAGGTCGACATCGATTCGGATGGTACGATCGCTCGCATGAGCATCGAGCGCTGGGCAGGCTTTGGCCTAGAGGAATCAGTCGAGAAGGCGGTCCGGTCAATGAACTGGCGGCCGGCAGAGCGTAACGGTAAGCCTTTGCCGATGCGTATTTTACTGCGATACAATTTCGTGAAAGTCGAGAAAGATGAGACACCTTAGAGCAGTTTTCCGTTTCGTCCTGTTGTTCGTTGCGACATTCGGTATCTATGGCCTTTGGCTTGCCCTCACACTTTTCATTCCTAATAAAGTTTATTGGCGTCAACTGATACTCGGTTTATGGGCCGCTTCGTTCGTCCGCATCGCTAAATGCGAGATCGAGATCATCGGCACTCCCCCAAAGGCACCTTTCTTCCTCGTTGCAAATCACCTCGGTTACTTCGACATACCGGTCGTTCGAACCGCAGTAAAGGGCGTCTTCGTCGCAAAGCACGATATCGGCGAATGGCTCTTCCTGGGTCGGATGATCCGGAATATGGGGACGATCTATGTGAATCGGGGGCGTAAGCGGGACATTCCACGAGCCGGCGAAGAGGTGATCGAACGATTGTCGGCCGGCGAAGGAGTGATCGTATTTCCCGAGGGAACAAGTTCTAATGGGGAAAGCGTCCTGCCTTTCAGTTCCTCATTCCTCGCCTTTGCCGCACAGACCGACGTGCCGGTATCGTATCTGTCTATCAGCTATCGAACTCCCTCCGGAGAGCCGCCGCCAAGCGATTCCATATGTTGGTGGGACGATACACCTTTTCTGACACACATTCTGCGGCTGTTCGCTCTTCGCCGGATCACCGCGATACTAAATTTCGGCGACGAACCGGTGACAAATCCGGATCGAAAACAGTTGGCCGCTGAGCTTCGCGATCGAGTTGCTCAACGGTTTATTCCAATGATCTAGAAGGTTCGTGAGCTCCGTGCAGGTTGCGCATCTAAACTTTTCGTGACGACTCGCGTACAATCTGGTGTAAAAATCAGTAGATTCAGGAGTTTCATTTTGATGCGTAAGCTGTCCATTCGATCATTGATCGCCATCGCGATCCTCGCGACATTCTCAATATCAACGCTCGCCCAATACAAGGCCTTCGACCCAGCGAATATGGACACAGCCGTCGAGGCGTGTACCGACTTTTATGAGTATGCCAACGGCGCTTGGCTGAAGAAGACAGAGATCCCGGCATCGGAGTCGCGTTGGGGAACGTTCAACGTCCTGGCTGACCGCAACAACACGATGCTGAAGGAGGTGCTCGAAGCCGACGCAAAGTCGAGCGCCAAAGCTGGCACCAACGAGCAACTGATCGGCGATTTCTACGCCACGTGTATAGATGAAGCCGCGATCGAACGTGCCGGGGGCGACCCGATCAAGCCATTCCTGGCGAAGATCGACGCCGCGAAATCGAGCAAGGACATCCAGGGGCTGATCGCATATTTGCACGAAAATGGCTATCCGGCAGTCTTCACTTTCAGCGTCGGTGCAGACCTCAAAGATTCGAACGTCGTGCTGATCAATGCGGGGCAGGGTGGGATCTCGCTACCGAACCGCGATTACTACACGAACACGGATGCAAAATCGGTCGAGACTCGTGCGAAGTTTGTCGAGTACGCGACCACGATGTTCAAACTGCTTGGCGATAGCAATGATGCAGCCGCTAAAGCCAACAAGGTCTTGGAATTACAAACGCGGCTAGCAAATGCATCCCTCACGCCGGTCGAGCGTCGGAACCCCAATAATAACTACAACAAGCTCAGCTTCGCACGCACCAAGGAACTCACTCCAAGCTTTTCATGGGACGCATACTTCGCCGCACGCGGAGTTCCAACTGTGCCCGATCTCAACGTAGCTCCCGCGAAATTCTTTACCGAATTCGACGCAATGCTTAGAGATGTCTCGATCGACGACTGGAAGACTTATCTTCGGTTCATGGTTGTCAACGGCTCGGCTGGATCGCTATCAAAAGCCTACTCCGACCCGAACTTCGACTTCTTCAACCACTATCTTGGCGGGCAAAAAGAACGCCAGCCGCGATGGAAGACCTGTGTTCAGCAGACAGATCAGGTGCTTGCCGAAGCGCTCGGAATGGAGTACGCCAATCGTGCGTTCAAAGCTCCTTCGAAGGATCGGATGAATGAACTGATCGACAACCTGATGGCGGCGTTGAAAGATCGGATCAACAACCTTGAATGGATGGGAGTCGACACGAAAAAGCAGGCGCAGGAAAAACTCTCAAGCTTCAAACGCAAGATCGGATACCCGGAGACCCTCCGCGGCTACGAAGGCCTGGCGATCTCGAAAGCCAGCTACACCGACAACCTCCTTGCGATCACGAAGTTCAACGCGAAGCGGAGTTTAGCGGATCTAGGCAAGCCGCGTGACAAGACCCGATTTCCGTACTCAGCAGCGACCGTGAACGCTTCGTACAATCCGCTTAACAACGACATCACGTTCCCGGCCGGGATCCTGCAGCCTCCATTCTTCAATTTTGCTGCCGACGATGCGATCAACTATGGTGCGATCGGTGGTGTGATCGGCCATGAGATCTCGCACGGATTCGACGATTCGGGCAGCCAGTTCGCGGCCGACGGCAATCTCAAGATGTGGTGGACGTCCGATGACCGCTCAAAGTTCGAAGAGCGTGCATCGTGTGTCGTGAAACAATTTAACGAGATCGAGGTTCAACCGGGACTTTTCATCAACGGCAAGCTCACGCTCGGCGAAAACATCGGCGACTTCGCCGGCTTGACCATAGCGTACGATGCCTATCAGCGTTCGCTGCAAGACAAACCGCGGCCGAAGAATATCGACGGATTCACGCCCGAGCAACGATTTTTCCTCGGCTGGGCTCAAGTCTGGCAGGGCAAATACACTGAGGCGGCACAGCGTCAGCAGGTTGCGGGCAATCCTCACGCGCTGCCCAAGTGGCGTGTGAACGCACCGGTCTCGAACATGCCGCAGTTCGCCAAAGCATTCGGATGCAAAGCCGGCCAGCCGATGGTCCGAGCGAACGCCTGCTCGATCTGGTAGTCGTCGAGACTCGGATGGAAAAGAGCGAAGCGGTGTCTATGAAATGGAAGTCGGGCGTGGAGATGGGCGTGTCGAGAAGGCGGTGTTTAGGCTTGTGTAGACAGTTGTAGCGGCTTCCGCATCGAGGCGGACCATCTGGCCGCCGATAAAGTACACGACCATACCGCCATCGTCTTCCAACTCGAGATGAGTAACGTTCTCCGTGTTGATCATATACTGACCGGCTCTTACATACATCGTTTTATTATTCCTTACATTCAACTATAGCACTCGACGCGATAGGCAATATCGGCGGTTTCTACTTAGTTCCGCCAGACGAAAAAAGCAGGTGCCGAATCAACACCTGCTCCATTCATTTAGCGATCAATATCGTGATCGCCCTTAGAGTTCGTCATCATCGAGATCGATCTTCATCGCCTCGTCAATATCAAACTCTTCAGTGCCTTCGAGGTCGAGGTTTTCCTCGCCGTCGCCGTCGAAATCTTCGACGAGATCCCCCTCATCAATGCCCGGAACGCCTGCAAGGATCGGGATATCGAGCCCGCCGCGGATCGTTTCGATCTCGTCGAATTCGTCTGCTTCCTTACGGTTCTCGGTATTATCAGGCGAGATCTCGACGTTGCGGTAATGTTTCATACCGGTTCCCGCCGGGATCAGGCGGCCCATGATGACGTTCTCCTTTAGTCCGCGGAGATAGTCTACTCGGCCCGAGATCGCAGCTTCCGTAAGCACACGAGTCGTCTCTTGGAACGACGCCGCCGAGATGAACGAGTCAGTAGAAAGCGACGCCTTCGTGATGCCGAGCAGCAGCGGTTCACCGACTGCGGGCTTGCCGCCTTCGTCCTGAATTCGCCGGTTCTCGTCGTCATAACGGAAACGGTCTACCTGTTCTTCCATCAGGAATTCGGTGTCGCCGACCTCGCGAATCTTAACCCAGCGGAGCATCTGACGAACGATCACCTCAATGTGCTTATCATTGATGTTCACACCCTGAAGCCGATAGACCTCCTGGATCTCGTTCACAATGTAATTCTGCAGAGCATTGGTTCCGAGAACACGCAGGATATCGTGTGGGTTCAGCGGACCGTCCATAAGCGGCTCACCCGCTCTCACGCGGTCGCCCTCCTGAACGTTGATGTGGGTACCACGCGGAATGTCGTATTCGCGCTCGGCACTATCGTCGCCGGTTATGATGATCTTACGTTTCCCCTTGGAAATAGGGCCGAACGTAACGTTACCATCGATTTCCGACATCATTGCCGTCTCACCCGGACGACGAGCCTCGAAGAGTTCGACGACACGGGGCAGACCGCCGACGATGTCCTTCGTCTTGGTCGTCTCACGCGGGATCTTCGCAATGACGTCACCCGGTGCGATCGCCTGCCCGTCCTCAACCATAAGGTTTGCACGGATCGGCATCTGATAAGTCTTTAAGGTCTTGTTGCCATCCTTGATCTCGAGTCGCGGCTGATTCTTTTCGTCCGAATCTTTCACCACGAGGCGCTTCTGGCCGGTAACCTTGTCGGTCTCTTCTTCAACCGTCTTACCTTCCTTAAGATCCTGATACTTAACAACACCCTTGACCTCAGTAAGGATCGCGAACGTGAACGGATCCCATGTGACAAGCACGTCATCCTCCTTCACCTTCTGGCCGTCCTTGACGTGAAGCTGTGCACCGTAAACGATCTGGTAACGAGCAACCTCGCGGCCGCGTTCGTCTTCGATACCGATCTCGGACTGCCGCTTGAGCGAGATCATTTCGCCAGCACGGTTCTTGATCACTTTCAGGTCGTCGAGATAACGGACCACACCGTCCATAGCCGCGATGTGCTTCGTCTCTTGTTCGAGCCTCGCGGTACCACCGACGTGGAATGTTCTCATCGTCAACTGCGTTCCTGGTTCGCCGATCGACTGGGCGGCGATAACGCCGACCGCTTCGCCGATCTCGACCGTGTTGCCGGTCGCAAGGTTGCGGCCGTAGCATTTTACGCAGATGCCGCGTCGGCTTTCGCACGTCAGGGCAGAACGCAGACGCACCTTCTGAAGGCCCGAAAGCTGAACCTGTGCGGCAAGATCTTCGTTGATCTCGGTGTTTGCGGTGACAAGAGTGGTTCCGTCAACAGGATCGATAATGTCGTCAAGCGAAGTACAACCAACGATTCGGTCGCGAAGCGATTCCACCTCTTCACCGTTTCGAATAATGGCCTCGGCCCAAGTTCCGCGCACTGTTCCGCAATCCTCTTCGGACACGATAACGTCCTGCGCGACGTCCACGAGACGGCGGGTAAGGTAACCCGAGTCCGCCGTTTTAAGTGCGGTATCGGCCAGACCCTTGCGAGCACCGTGCGTCGAAATGAAGTACTGAAGCACGTTCAGCCCTTCGCGGAAGTTAGCGACGATCGGCGTCTCGATGATCTCTCCAGACGGCTTAGCCATGAGGCCTCGCATACCGGCAAGCTGACGGATCTGAGCTTCCGAACCACGAGCACCGGAATCGGCCATCACTAGGATCGGATTAAGCTCTTTACGCTCGGCTTCACGCGTGTGCATCGCCTTGAACATTTCCTTTGCGACGCGGTCGGTAACCTCGGACCAAATTGCGGTCACCTTGTTCTCGCGTTCCATGTTTGTCATGGTCGCGTCTTCGTACTGCTTCTGCAGTTTGTCGACTTCCTTACGGGCGTCTTCGATGATCCCCTTCTTGCTCGACGGGGTAACCATGTCGTCGATACCGATCGACATACCCGAAAGCGTCGCATGGAGGAATCCCATCGCCTTGAGGTCATCAAGGAGAGCGACGGTCGATGCGTGGCCGAGACGCAGGTGAGAGTAGCTCACGAGCGACTGAAGGCCCTTCTTCTTGAGCGTTCCGTTGACGAACGGCAGGCCGTCTCGCGTCAGGCGTTCATTCAAGATCACGCGACCCGCGGTCGTATCGATGAGCCGATCGACCTCGCGGGACGTAGCACGCATAACATCCTGCGGGCTATGTTCGGTAACAAGGTCGATAAGATCACCTTTCCAGCGAAGCTTGATCTTCGTCTGAGTTTCGATAACTCCGGCATCGAGAGCGAGAAGAGCGTCGTCGATCGTATTGAACGACTTGCCTTCACCTCGCAGCTCGTCACGGCCGAGCGTCAGGTAGTAGCACCCGAGAACGATGTCCTGCGATGGAACCGTGATCGGCTGGCCTGAAGCCGGCGAGAGCAGGTTGTTCGAAGCTAGCATAAGCACGCTAGCTTCGATCTGAGCCTCGGCCGACAGCGGAATGTGTACCGCCATCTGGTCGCCATCGAAGTCCGCGTTGAATGCGGTACAAACGAGCGGGTGGATCTTGATAGCCTTACCCTCAACCAGCACCGGCTCGAAAGCCTGAATACCCAGTCGGTGAAGCGTAGGCGCACGGTTCAGAAGAACCGGATGCTCCTTGATCACGTCTTCGAGGATGTCCCAAACGATCGGCTCCTGGCGTTCCACCATTTCGCGAGCCTGTTTGATGGTCGCGGCATGCGCGTCCTTCTCAAGCTTGTTGTAAATGAACGGCTTGAATAGCTCGAGCGCCATCTTCTTCGGCAAACCGCACTGGTGAAGTTTCAGCTCGGGGCCGACAACGATAACCGAACGTCCGGAGTAGTCGACACGCTTTCCGAGCAAGTTCTGACGGAAACGTCCCTGCTTACCTTTGAGCGTTCCGGAAAGCGACTTGAGCGGACGGTTGTTGGCACCGCGAAGCACGCGGCCTCGGCGCCCATTATCGAAGAGCGCGTCGACCGCTTCCTGAAGCATTCGCTTCTCGTTGCGGACAATGACCTCCGGAGCACGGAGCTCGATCAATTTCTTAAGTCGGTTATTACGGTTGATAACGCGTCGATACAGATCGTTAAGATCCGATGTCGCAAAACGTCCGCCGTCCAGCGGCACCAAAGGCCGAAGCTCTGGCGGAATGACCGGGATCACATCCAGAATCATCCATTCCGGCTTGTTTCCCGATCGTGCGAACGAATTCGAAACTTTCAGCCGCTTCGAGAATTTGAGCTTTTTCTGCTGCGACGTTTCTTCACGCATTCTCACGCGAAGGTCTTCGACAAGCTCGTTGATCTCGATCTTCATCAGAAGGTCCTTGATCGCCTCGGCACCCATCTTCGCAACGAACTGGCCCGGATAATCCCGCGAAAGCTCGCGATACCGTTCGTCCGTGAGCAGGTCCTTTTCCTTGAGATCCGGCACGTCGCCACCATCGATAACGATATAGGTCTCAAAGTAGAGGATCTTCTCGAGGTCACGAAGTGTGATATCGAGCAAGTGGCCGATACGCGACGGGAGGCCCTTGAAGAACCAAACGTGCGAACAGGGCGATGCGAGTTCGATATGGCCGAGGCGCTCGCGGCGAACCTTGGACTGCGTAACTTCGACACCGCACTTGTCGCAAATGACGCCGCGGTGCTTCATCCGCTTGTATTTTCCGCAAAGGCACTCCCAGTCGGAAACGGGGCCGAAGATGCGGGCACAAAATAGTCCGTCACGCTCCGGCTTAAAGGTTCGGTAGTTGATCGTCTCCGGCTTGGTAACCTCGCCGTGGGACCACGAACGGATCTTATCCGGCGACGCCAGCGAGATGCGGATCGCCTCGTAGTTCGTGGTCAACTGCGTTTTGTTGTCGTTATTAAATCGAAACATTTTTACTCCGTAGTCTAGGAAGTCTGTTAGTTAGTTCGGGAAGCCTTCACGCTTCCCGAGCATCTAGACTGTCCTTAATCAACTCCCACCAGGGTGTCGACACCCGCCGTAATTGCATCAGGATCGATCTCATCCGCATGGATCAGTTCGACATCGAGGCACAAGCTCTGCAATTCGCGGACAAGAACGTTAAACGATTCCGGAATGCCCGGCTCGAAGTTCGATACGCCCTTGACGATCGTTTCGTAGATCTTCGAGCGGCCGGCGACGTCGTCTGACTTGCAGGTCAGAAGCTCCTGAAGGATGTGAGCGGCACCATATGCTTCGAGTGCCCAAACCTCCATTTCTCCGAACCGCTGTCCGCCGAACTGTGCCTTGCCACCAAGCGGCTGCTGCGTGATCAAGCTGTACGGCCCGATCGAGCGGGCATGGATCTTGTCGTCCACAAGGTGCGAGAGCTTGAGCATATAGATGTAACCGACGGTTACCTTCTGCTCGAACTGCTCACCCGTCAATCCGTCGTACAGACGTGTCTTACCTGACGGCCCGACCGACGGTCGAAGTTTGAGTTCGTCAAATTTGGCGTTCGCCTGACCGATGTAACCCTTGATCTCCTCTTCGCTGGCTCCGTCGAACACGGGAGTTGCAAAGTGGAGTCCAAGTACCCGAGCCGCCCAGCCAAGGTGCGTCTCAAGGATCTGACCGACGTTCATACGCGACGGTACGCCGAGCGGATTGAGTACGATCTCAACAG
Organism: Pyrinomonadaceae bacterium; assembly: GCA_040081025.1. Classification (GTDB taxonomy): domain Bacteria; phylum Acidobacteriota; class Blastocatellia; order Pyrinomonadales; family Pyrinomonadaceae; genus OLB17. The sequence goes on from JBEBGW010000018.1 coordinate 19,378, forward strand.
GCGTTCCGTCCGGCAGATACGGCATATCTTCTTCCGGCAGAATACGTGCGATAACACCCTTGTTACCGTGTCGTCCGGCCATCTTGTCGCCGACGCTGAGCTTACGCTTCATCGCCACGAAGACCTTGACCATCTTGATCACGCCTGGAGGCAATTCATCGCCCTGCTTGAGCTTGGTGATCTTTTCGTCATAGATATCCGAAAGGATATTGATCTGACGTTCGGTCCGCTTTTCGTACTCGCGGATCTCGTTCGTGATGTCGATCTTGCCGGCGGCTACGTCAGCCTTTCGAAGCAGTTTCGCATCGATCGACTTGAGAACTTCGCGTGTCAGCGTAGTTCCCTTTTTGACCATCACCTCACGGTTTTCTACGAGATCGGTCTGCAGTTTGCGGCCATCGAAGAGCTCGTAGATGCGCTCGTCACGCTGTTCCTGCAGGATACGGATCTCGTCCTCAAGGTCGCGTCGCAAAGCATCCTCTTCCATAGACTCGATATCGAGCGAACGTTCGTCCTTCTCCTGACCCTTGCGGGTGAAGACCTGAACTTCGACGACCGTTCCATCGATTCCCGGCGGGCAGGTCAGCGATGCGTCCTTAACGTCGCCAGCCTTTTCACCGAAGATCGCTCGAAGCAGTTTCTCTTCTGCGGTCAGCTGGGTCTCGCCCTTTGGCGTGACCTTACCGACAAGGATCGATCCCGGCTTCACCTGAGCACCGATGCGGATGATGCCCGATTCGTCGAGATCACGAAGCATGTTCTCGCCGACGTTCGGGATATCACGAGTGATCTCCTCAGGTCCCAGTTTCGTGTCGCGAGCTTCGATCTCGAGCTCCTCGATGTGGATCGACGTGTAGAAGTCGTCTTTTACGAGGCTCTCGGAAACAAGGATCGCGTCCTCAAAGTTGTATCCACGCCAAGGCATGAACGAGACGAGAACGTTACGTCCAAGTGCGAGTTCGCCCTTGTCGGTACACGGACCGTCAGCAATGACCTGGCCTTTGCGAACACGTTCGCCGGCCTGAACGATCGGACGCTGGTTGATACAGGTGTTCTGGTTCGAACGCTTGAACTTGACCAGCGAATAGATGTCGGCCGTAACCTCACGCGAGATCGTGCCGTCAACCTGATGATCGGCTTTGACGATGATGCGTTCGCTATCGACGTAATCAACCATGCCGTCGCGTTTGGCGATAACCACGGCACCCGAGTCGCGAGCAGCGATCTTCTCCATACCGGTTCCAACGTACGGAGCCTCGGCACGAAGAAGCGGCACCGACTGACGCTGCATGTTCGAACCCATCAGGGCTCGGTTAGCGTCGTCGTTCTCAAGGAACGGGATAAGCGAAGCGGCTACCGAAACAAGCTGTTTCGGCGAGACGTCCATGTACTGAATGTCCGATCGATCGGCGGTAATGAACTCGCCTTTCTGTCGGGCCGCGTTGCGTTCATTAACAAAGTGCCCCTTCGGATCGAGTTCAATATTGGCCTGGCCGATGATCCATTTATCTTCCTCCCAAGCGGTCAGATAGAACGGAAACGGCTCGAACTCGGCCTGTTTGCCGCCTTCTTTCCCGACCTTCCTGTTCGCCTTCTCGACATCTTCCAGAGGAGCGTGATCACGCGGCTTAAACTGCGTGTCACCGCCGTTGTGGACCTTCACGTATTCAATAACGCGGCCGTCGAGCACCTTTCGATACGGCGACTCGATGAACCCGTACTCGTTTATCCGCGCGAAGCACGACAGCGACGAGATCAGACCGATGTTCGGTCCTTCAGGCGTCTCGATCGGGCAGATGCGGCCGTAGTGCGTCGGGTGCACGTCGCGACCCTCGAATCCGGCACGTTCACGCGAAAGACCACCTGGTCCTAATGCCGACAAGCGTCGTTTGTGCGTGATCTCAGACAGCGGATTCGTCTGGTCCATGAACTGCGAAAGCTGCGACGAGCCAAAGAACTCGCGGACCGCGGCCGTCACCGGCTTTGCGTTCACGAGGTCGCGGGGCATCGTGGTGAACATGTCCTGTTGAATGGACATTTTCTCCTTGATCGCTCGTTCCATACGCTCGAGGCCGATGCGGAACTGGTTCTCAAGCAATTCGCCAACAGCACGAACACGACGATTACCAAGGTGATCGATATCGTCCTGCGAAAAGTGTTCGCTGTCCCTCTTCATACGGAGAAGGTAATTAACGACCTCGATAAAATCGGTCGGAGCGAGAAGCGGATCGTTGATCCGATCCTTCTCGGGCCGTCCCATCTTGATGTTGAACTTCAGCCGTCCGACACGCGACAGATCGAACCTGCGAGCGTCAAAGAACATTCCCTCGAGCAGGTGATAGGCAGTCGGGACGGTCGGCGGATCTCCGGGACGCATCTTTCGATAGATCTCGAGAAGCGCATCGACCGGCTTCGAGATCGCATCCTTACGGAGCGTAGCGGCGATAACTTCGCCGATCTGGTCGTTCTTCGGGAAAAAGACCTGAAATCCGGTCACGCCCTCTTCGATCAGCTGCTGCAGCTTTCCGGCTGCGATCTCACCGTTCGACTCAACGACGACTTCGCCGGTCTCTTCGTTAACGACATCGCCGAGGGCAAAGGCTCCCTCAAAATCAGCGGTCGAGATCTCGATACGAGCGACCTTCATCGAACGCAACTCAGAGAGAGCGGCCTTCGTTACCTTCTTGCCCGTCTTTACGACATCTTCGCCCTTGTGCTTGATCGATTCTTCGGCACGCATGCCGACGAGGTGCGTGTCGCCTTCCGACTTCACCTTTAGGTAAACCTTGCCTTTCTCGACCTCGACCTCGTCGGTCGTGTAGAACAGTTTGAGTATCTCCGAATCCGGATATTCCGCACTCTTAACAACTTCTTCGAGAATGTTGTCCGAGACCGTCTTCATGTCGATCTGCGGCGACAGCCACAGGCCGAGGGCACGCAGGAAGATCGTCGCGATGATCTTTCGCTTGCCGAGACGTGCGTGGAGAATTCCCTTCTGGTCGTACTCGAACTCGACCCACGAACCGCGGTAGGGAATGATCTTCGCGAGATATTCATCGCGATCTCCCTTAAAGAACACGCCCGGTGAACGGTGGAGCTGCGATACGATCACGCGCTCGGTGCCGTTGATAACGAACGTGCCGTTCTCGGTCATCAGCGGGATCTCGCCGAAGAATACGTCTTCTTCCTTAATGTCACGGATGGTGGAGACGCCGGTTTCGACATCCTTATCGAACACCGTCAGGCGGATCTTCACTTTCAGCGGGACGCTGTACGACATTCCGCGTTCCTGGCACTCCTTCTGATCATGCTTGTGTTTCAGGCCAACCGGCTCACCGCAGTTCGGGCAGAGCTTCGGCCGGACCGCATTGAAGGTCCCGCAGTTGTTACACAGCACTTCCGCTGGGTTGAACGGATCAACCTTGATCTTGGAACCGCAGCTTTTACAATTCGCTCTGAGGTGTTCGAGTCCTTCGAGGTTTCCGCACTTACACTGCCAGTTACCGATCTGGTATTCGACAAACTCCAATGTAGCCGTTTCACGGAAGTCGGAAACCGGAAAGATCGAACCGAAAACCGACTGGAGCCCGATCGTATCCCGCTCTTCAGGGATCAGGTCCATCTGAAGAAAGCGGTTGTACGATTCACGCTGGACCTCGATCAGGTTCGGGATCTGTGCGGTCGTATAAATCTTTGAAAAATCCACGCGCTCGGGTGATTGGCTCGTGCGCTTGCCGATCCCGACCGTATTGTTTTGAAGCGGATTGTTGATCATATTGTTTGAAATGCCCTTATGAATGGCCTGATAAATGCCTATTGCTTTCTCCGCCGAGAGTTGCTAGGATGCCCCTGTCAAAGTGCCCTACTTGGGAGGGCCTTAATGGAAGAGACGGCAAAACCGGCCGAGGACAAACTATGCCCTGACCGCTTCCTTTGCAGTTTTAATTGCCGATCAAATTGTTTGAGAGTGTCGAAAAAGACACCAACTCTCCGTTCTTCCCCGTGAAACCAATTCCCGCAAACACCCTGCTTTGAACACTTTAGCAGCATCGTGATCACACTGACCACAACCGCGGGCGAATTTCGTTCCGAAAACCTATCACTGAGTGTAACAGCGACTGTTACTAATTGCAAATTCGGCCGGAATGCGGCCCAAGAACTCGTTAGAGCCGCATTCCGATAGCCGAACTATTTGACTTCGACAGTTGCGCCTGCTTCGGTCAGCTTGGTCTTGATCTCTTCGGCTTCGTCCTTCGAAACGCCTTCCTTCAGCGCCTTCGGAGCACCGTCGACCAGATCCTTGGCTTCCTTGAGGCCAAGTCCCGCAACGATCTCGCGAACGACCTTGATGACTGCGATCTTGTTGCCGCCGGCTCCGGTCAGGATAACGTCAAACGTATCCTTCTCTTCCGCCGCCGGAGCAGCATCGCCGCCGGCCGGTGCCATCATCATCGGTGCTGCCGCTGCCGCTGCCGAAACTCCGAACACTTCTTCGAGTTCCTTGACCAATTCCGACGCTTCGAGAAGCGTCATTCCCTTCAAAAATTCAACTACTTCGTCTTTCGTGATTGCCATGACTTTATCTATCTCCTAACTAGGGTTCTGTGTTATTGAACCGACATTTCGGTTCGCCTTTGTCAGCCGCTAGAACCCACGGGATCAACTGGAACGGGTGCATCTCCTTTCCTGAAGATCCGAGCAGCACAGGCAACCTGACAATCACCCGGCTCGTTTTCCTTGAGTACGGCTATTTGGTTCAGAGTGCGCGATAAATCGCGCACTCTGAACTAAAACTTATTCAGCTTTCTCTTCATCTTCGGC
>JBEBGW010000249.1:0-6751 GCA_040081025.1 Pyrinomonadaceae bacterium
TTTCGGCGCTGGTCTTGAAGACTATAGTCGAACTATATAAAGCGGCGAAAGCCGAAAGCTCGTTCACAAATGAGAACTTTGAGACAGCTTATCACTCTCCGATCACGGGCGAACTAGAGTTTTTGGTTGCTCGAATCCTGTACCATTATTCCTCGGTAAATGGCCGCGGATGGAAAATTCTCCTTCGCCGACAAGTTAACAAAACGGCTCCTGATATCCGCATCGAGGTACGAGGCAAGACGATCGCTGTTATCGAGGTCAAGGCGAAAGCGGGTTGGATACAGCCGTTCTTCTCGGCCGAGCGATATGCTCTCGACGAAGCGAAGTTTGCCGAGGGCGGCGATCTAAATCCTGAGTTACTTGTTCAAGGAGTGAGAAAGCAGTTGGACAAATATAGAGACGCTTTTGGACTCAGCGAAGATGACGTTTTTATGCTGTTGCCGACACTGGCGCTAGTGCATCGAAAAAAGTCGGAAACCGATCTTGGCGGATACCTAAAGAATTTTGAATCCAACTCAGGTCTGCCTGCGGAGAACCTGATTCTTCTCTCAGGCAACATCAATCTTGATCTCTCGTATAAGATCGGCGACCTTGAGCCGACAGATGGCTTCGAACGTCTTTTGCATGGCCTAGATGCGAGAACACCGGAGATCCTTAAGGAATTGGAGGAGGTTGAGGCAGAAGAGTTGGAAGAAACTGAGCGAGGCAATAAATTTGATGATCAGAAGGATGGGAGAAGACTGCGGGCTAACTCACGAGAGTTTATGCGACGGAATTTTCCTGAGCTCAAGGAATATTTAACGCGGACGAGCCGAAGATACGACAGTCACGAAAGGGACGTATACGGCGATGATTGGTGGTTTACATTTTCGTTGCCTAAATTGAAAGAGAAGGGACAACTTATACTTGTCTGCGCTGAGGATGACTACAACAAGGATTTCAAAGTTTTGAAAGTTCCGTACGAGTATTTTGAAGCGAATGTCGGCAGCTTTGACGTAAGTGACACCGGACTTGTTACCCTGTACGTCAAGTTCGACACTCTAAAAGACGGACGGCACAGCGCTAATATGCCTTTTGAGCAATTCGCCCTGAATTAAGACTTCAGCTTGTCACGAAGGCGGACTACGTTACTTTCTTAAACTCCAACCCTTTCACCTGAGCATATGGCGGCGAGTTCCGCGATCGGATTGGAGGGTCACGATTCACTTTCCGCTTGACTCTGGACTTGGCTCAAGGGTGTAGAATCAGAATTGATGGAGAATGCTCTTCCTATCGGTGAGGTTGCATCGCGGTCAGGCGTCAGCATCGACACGGTTCGGTTTTACGAGCGCCGGAGTCTTCTGCCTGCTGCTCCCCGAACGGCCGGCTGAGCAAAGTGACACTCATTCTCAATGGTAAAAAGACGGTCTCTTTGCAACTCTGGTCACTCATTATTCTCAAAACGGCCATCTACCTAGCGTGGATAGGTAAAAACTCCCGGCCGTTGTCATGGCTTTTAAACTCGCTCGGAACTACCGTGCTTGTAAAAGTTCGCGATGTAAGCATCTTTCGATTATCTCGTTCAGAAACAATTTCGCTCAATTCTCGAGAGAACAATTGCAGAGCTTCCGTCTCGGTTGAATGAACCTTTCCATTGCCCAAGTATTCCTCCACAATTTTGCTGGTTCGATCCTGAGTTACCGCTGGACTGGCGTTTGAGAGTGCCAATACCAGTAATTCTTCTTTCATCGCGGCCTGTAGTTTTTCGACCTGAAGATCAGTTTGTGCACGGTCAGGCTGGTCGTAGCCCAGTATTTTCGAATCCATTTGGATCATTCTACCCGTAACTTCTAACCGCTCCTTTTGATTAGTAGCCAGTTGATAAACATAATCCCTTTCCGCCGGAGGCAATCTTCGATACAGTTCACGGTGATCAAAACCGTTCTTGTATCGAAGTTCCTCATTCGGCGTCCTGAGACTTTGCAGAAAGTGCTTTGTCGCTGACAAAGACTCGTCTAGGTAGTTTCTTCCCATTCGAGATTCCAGACTATCGACCAACTTTCTAGCCTCTGGGCTAGGCGCTATTTCCCCCTTTAACAGAGCTTCAGTCTTCGCATTTCTAGATACCCCATCGCCAGCGTAGTTAAGTTTCGCTACGATCATTTCCGACGTGTAGTGTCGGGGCGATTGTTCGGTAAACAACATTTGCAGTTCTTTGGAAGTAAGAGCAGTCAGACTTTTCGAATCTTGACGCTGGCCATTTTGTTCCCCGAACAGACCGGCAGAGGCGTTCTCAATTCGTATCCTCGATGATGCGTCAATCACTTCTTCACGGGATTGGCAACGATCCAACATCTGGGCGTAGTCTCGATACCGCTCGTTGAAATGTCGAAGTTTGGTTTCAGGCTGTTTGAGTTGGTGCTCAAGATATGCCGATGCGAAACGAAGATCTTCGAGAGACAAAGCCATTGTTTCCGTTCCTCTCTGGACCGCTTTTTCGACCCTGGCCTTCAGAAGCTTTAAGGTTATGGACGGCTTGATCCCGTTCTCCAGAGCATCATCGAGGGCTGGCAATCTAACCTGAGCCCAGTGCTGAAACTCCTCGGCAGACATTTCGGACGCCAGTATATTAAGAGACCTATCTTCAAGTTCGACCCGATCAAACCCAAGGGTTGAATGGACATGTTCGAGATCCCGTTCTGATGCGAGATCGCCCATATGATCCGCGATATCCTCGAAAGCTTCACCAATTGAGTGAGCATTAGCTTGGATATAGGATTCCTCAAATGCCTCGTACTGGAATGAATGATCACTTGGCTCCAGCCTTTTCATTTCTTCTGCCACTTTGGCTATATCGTCCAGTGTTCTTTCAAATCGCTCGACGGTTGATTCCGGTCCGAGTTGTTCTTGGGACTCTTTCAAAAACTGTTGCTTGCCATCCAGAGCATCATAGATCCAACGAAAGACCTTTGCCTCCGTTTCTCGATCGGCGTCGCTGCCGGCAATGGCTTTGCCGTATTCTAGAAGTTGCGGAACGACTTCGCGAGATCTTTCTGAGCCAATTGAAGATTCAAGGCGCCTAACGCCATATTCTTGAGTTGCAACTTGTAGTGGAGACTTTAGATCCTGAATGTCTTTCGGAATTATCAGAATCCCGTCTTTGACCGTTCCGCCACGTTCGTACAGATCCCTGAGAAATTGAGTTTGGCCGTTTAGGTATGAAGCGTGCTCACTTTGGTTACGGCCATTGGTGTCGTCCAGTTTAGAAAGAAGAAGATCCGATTTGCTAAATGAAAGGATCTCGTTGATCGCTCTCTCGGTTCGCGGATTGGATGGGCGGAAGTTTGATTTTTGAGCAGCCGAGTGATCGGATGCACGATCTAATTCTTTGGCATCAATTGCCTTCGCGACTTTTTCGATTGCAAGCTTAACCACGTCTGCATGACACATCTGACCGGCACGACAAAAGCACGTGATCGCAATAGATTGACCATTACGGAAGGCTTCGCCAAGCATTACCATTCCGTCCTTTAATCCAAACTCGTTTTGCTTGTAACTGTTCCGAAGTCGTTCGGAATAGGCAAGAAGGGCGCCTTCACGCGATTGCCCGCGTGGTGCTATTTCGTTCCGATTGGGCGAAAGAAGCCCCAGTTCTGGAGTGTTTATGTTCCCGAGGTCAAGACTCCTTCTTGGTAGTGATGATCCACTCTCGTTTATGCGAGCAATCACCTTATTGCTCAAATCGTATTCCATAATTTGCCCTTCTCTAATCTAGATCAGCTTTCTAACTGAACTTGCTAAGGGCAAATTACGTGCCTTGGATCTATGTTTTGTGGTGCTCCCTTGCCGATTCAAAGAGGGACCTTCTACCGTTCCAATCCGATTCCAATCCTGCGACTATTCGATCTTTCTCGAGCTTCAGATCGTGAACTCTTTTCAGGTGGCGCGGAGACGCGTTCGGCAATCGTTTGTAGTTCTAATTCGGGAGTGAATACTTTAATGAGGATCTCGTCGAAGGTTTCGGAGTGTGCTTTGGTCGAGTTTTCTAGGATCGACCTTAGTTTTCGCGATTCTTTCCTGTCGGAAGTGTTCTCGATTCGTTTCTCGATCTCGGCAACTTCCCTCTCAGTGAAAAGTGGTTGGTAATTCGGGTTAGCGGTGTTTCCCCAAAAAGAATGTTGCTTGAACTCGGTCGCTTCAACAGCTGCGGCTACGGAAAGACTCTTAGCTGCAGCAACATCGGCTTTAAGGCTCTTTTCATGTTCTCTAATACGACCTTCGATTTCACTCCTCAAGGCTCTATGATCCTTGCTCTCCAGCAGCAGATTCAATGCATGATCGAAGACGGACGCTTTCTGTGGAAGGTCCACATCGTTAAGGCTCAGGTAATTAGTCGATCCTTTCTTTTTGTCCTCCATCGCAAATTTATGAAATCGCTTCGATTTGCGAAAGTAGACAAGGTCGTCTTTTGCTTTGTTCAAGCCGATATTGCAAAGGATTTCCCTGGCCATCACGCGGCCGGCAATTAAATGACTTTCATTGTTGCCAAGATACGTGCCGACTTGGCCTCTATTAGCTGTAACGATCGAACTCTTTTGAAGTTCCCAGACCGACCCATATTCCGGAGTCAGTTTGAGTTTCCTGGCCACTCCTTCAAGCTCGATCAAATTCTCGGCAGAAAATTTCGGTATTACGTTTCTTGGATCCGCATTCCGTTCAAGAATTCTTCCCAAAGCATCCGTCTTCTTTTGACTATTGCGAAGTTGTTTCTCCAAATGCAATGACTGCCCATTGAGGTCTTCCTCGATTGCATTTCGGAGGTGAAGATCGTGTGCTTTAGATGGAGATTTTCTTAATGACGTCGCAATCGATTCGATTGCTAAACGGAGGGGCGGAAATATAGACCTCGCAGAAGTATCCTTCTGATCGAATTGACGATCGATCATCGCTAGCGACATTTGCCCTTTCCCGACCGCAGCCTTCCTGTAATAGCAGTTGTCTTTGAAGTCTGATATCTGTTTCCCATAAAGCCGCTGTCTCATTTCTGACAGGACTTTCTGACCTGCCAAAAGCTCAAGATCATCCTGGCTTCTCGGGGCGATCTCCTTACTGACCTCAAGTTCACTTCTAATCTGTTCAAGGAACAAATATCCCCGCATATTCGTGCTTCCGAGACATTGTTTCTGAAGGTCATCAAGCTCACCTTTTTCAAAGGCCGGGGTCGGCAATTTAATTCCGTTCTTCTTGTAATGTTTCTGAATTCTATTGGCGTTCTTTCTGACGACTGATGATTCTACCTTAAGCTTAAAGAATTCGGATTCTTCTTTGGCAAGTATGTTGTGCGTGATGGCTTTTATCTGGCGTTGCTGCGCCGCGGTTTTCTGAAAGTCGTCGGAACTATTTGCTCCGTGTTGTAATTCCACCAGCGAGACCTTATGGCCCTTTCCCTGAGCTGGATCTGTTACCGGAAACTTTAGGTGTTCACGGTGTTCGATTAGGAAAGCGATTCGTTCTTCTCTAAATTTAAGCTGGTATTCATCTAGGATGCCTTGACGGAGAATCTGTCGTTCGTCATCATTCGCATCTAATATGTGGACCTTGTCGCCTTCGTGGTTCCTCGGATTACGATCTTGGCGTTTGTTTTTGGTTTGCTCCAGTGCCGCACTTCTTTCTCCGACGAACTCCTGTAGTTTCACCTTGGCGGATTCTATTAAAATGCCATCGACTATCTGCTTTTCTCCCTCGATAAGCTCAAAATGTGGAAGGCCCTCTCGGGGAATTTTGTTTAGAGATTTACTCCGAAGATCTCTGGTCAAATATTGTTTTTGAATTGCTATGTGTACATGTGGGTTTGCCGTGTTGAGATGGACCGCCCCCGCCCAGGCAAGTCGCTCGCTTTGAAGCCTCTCTTCTAACTGCCCAATGGCGTACCTTGTGACAATCTTCAGTCGTCGTTTGCGTTCCTCGTCCGTCGATCCAAGCTGTAGATAATCTGCTTGTCTAAATGAGAGAACCAAATGATGAAGATCGTTGTTTGAGGGGCGACCTTTGCCACAATCTGATTTCAGAAAATTATTTGCGCTCCGGACTGTAAGGTGTTCGGTGAAAGCATTGAATAGTTCGCGACCGCTCGCGGGCTCTTTGTTTCCGTCGATCTTGCTATGAGCGAGATAGTGAATGAGTCCGCGCGAACTGCCTCGCTTAGACTGAACGCTTGCTATAACTCTCATGAGGCGTCTGTGTTTTGATTTGTCATTTGGGGAAGCAATTCAATCCGCTGCTTCAGCATGTGGATCTTGGTCCCAAGGTAACTTTTTGAAAGGGATCCATCTCCGACGACGTGTTCATGAAACAGGAGACATTTCTTTAGATCGGAGACGGCGTGTTCAATGAGTTCCGCCATTGCGGTCGAAGCGATGACGACGCCCTGTTTCCGGTCGTTCGGTTCCGGTGACGTATATTCAATTAGCTTTGTGAAGACGAGGTTCAGGGATGATATCGACATGCTGGACATCGAGTAAATTTCGGTCGTAAGAGACGTTACTATTTGCAGTAGATCCGACACGTTTTCCAAATCAGCTTCCACTCGCTCAACGCTCGCACGGATCGCAACAAGATTCTCCCCTAAAGAGAGATTGACGGTCTCATTTTGCCTTCCGGTCCGCACAAGCCAATCAAGCTTTTCCTGACAACGGCCGGCAGCGAAATGTTGCTGTCTCTCGTTCAATGCGAAATGGATCATTCTGCGGACTATGGCTGCCTTATTTTCTCC
>JBEBGW010000250.1:0-6732 GCA_040081025.1 Pyrinomonadaceae bacterium
TTTGAAACGCGCTTTTTGGGCTCCAGTTGCGCGCTTTCGAGGCTAAAAGATGTGCAACTGATCTCTCGCCATAATGGCAGACCAGAACCTCTCACACCGACCGACCGTTCCGCCGCCGCCGGCTCACTCCAACATCCGACACCGCCGCCATTCCCAGGCACCCGACACGATTCCGACTCGACTCCCAAGCCACCGCCGACACCTCCAATCGTACTCCGACGCCTCCGGAGGTAGCAATATCGCAATTTCGCAGACCTGGCACCAATAAGGCCAGTAGCTGCGACGCGAAAAATGCCTGGTCTTTATATGTCGTAGAACAGTGTTCCGGATTGGAGTTTCAGATCGATGACCTGTCCCCAGTAACGACCGCTGGCGTACACACTCGGGGCGGACCCTTGTGACGCTCGCGGGTCGTTCAGCCGTATCGTTTCGATGAATCTTCCGTCCAGAAATCTTTGGATACCGAACCACATCTGAAAAGACGGATTGTAATTCTGATACTGATGGTAATGATTCAGGCTGTCCATCGCTTGTTTGCCTATGACGCTGCTGGTAGTTGAATACGGAACCCGGAGCCCTAGCCGCTGACGCTTGAGGGCTTCTTCCAGCTTTGCGTACAGGTCGACATCGCCCGGCGAATCGATCCTGATGTAATCCGGAATCCCACCACGCGTCCTGTCCTCAATAGCGTCGATGGGGATCCACCACTTCGTCGCAAATTTAAAGAAAGCCTTATAGGTCGTTGCCATGGTACACGTCCTCCAGTCTGCTTCGTTGACGGAGCAGGACGAGCCCGATTGCATTATTTCTTAGCTATTTTTGAGCCCGCTGAGCGACGGCATGTGTGCAGCCCGGGGCGTTCCTTGCCGAGCGGTGAAGCTTAGGCCGCGGATCGCAAGAAAAAGGGACTCGGCTGTTTGCCAAGTCCCTTTGCTGAGCTATTCAAAGCTCTAAATTCCTTACGAGGATTGTGCCGCTGCCTTTGAGCCGGCATTTGCGGCTTCTTCGATGATGTCGGCGACGGCCTGCGGGTTTGAGACGTAGATAGCGTGACTTCCGCCGACCTCTTTTACGGTCGAGCCTGCGCGCTGTGACATGAATTGCTGTGCGGGCGGTGGGATCATACAATCTTCGGTGACCACGAGATACCAGCTCGGCTTAGTCTTCCATGCTGGCGTTGTGACCTCTCCATTTAGAGCTTCCAGGCCCCACGGCACCTGAGAATCAGCCATGAATTGAGCTTTTTCGATCGGGACGTCGCCTGCAAACGATTCCGGATACTTGGCTCTATCGAGCATCAAGAAGCCGTCGACCGGCGGGAGGATCGGCGGGACTGCAGCTCCGGGCGGAGGATTCGCGATCAGCTTTGAGACCGATTCGCCGGCATCCGGAGCAAAGGCCGTGATGTAAACCAGAGTCTCTGCGTTCGGATGATTTCCGGCTTCGCTGATCACCACACCGCCGTATGAGTGGCCGACGAGGATCGCCGGTCCATCCTGGGCGTCCAGCACTGCCTTTGTCGCAGCGACATCCACCGTCAGCGATATGGTCGGGTTCTGAACGATACTTACGTTGTAGCCGTCATTTTTCAGGATCTCGTAGACGCCTTCCCATCCCGAACCATCCACAAAACCGCCATGCACAAGAACAACATTCTTGATGCCGTCAATTGAAACTTTTGCCATTGTATCAACTCCTTGTAAGTAACTTAGGTGAGGAAAATAACGTTAATAGAGTCCGCGGCATCGACCTACGACAGAGAGCCGCGGTGGGGAAACCAGTGAATCTTGGGTTATAAAAACGATACGGCTACGGGCTGAACATGTCAACGCTGCCCCTGCCCCGGCATGGAGCTAATTCTGGGGCAAAAATCAGCGAATCGAACCTGTCCTACATGTTTTCGCGGAGCGTAGCGATGTCGCGTTGGGGCGGGGCTCCGAAGTGTTTCTTGTACTCTCGGCTGAAGTGGGACGGGTCTTCGTAACCGACCTGATAGCCGGCGGTTGCGGCATCGAGATTTTCGCCGAGCATGAGCCGACGGGCTTCCTGCAGCCGCAGGTTCTTTTGAAACTGGAGCGGACTCATCGATGTGACGGATTTGAAATGATTATGAAATCCAGAGACGCTCATCCCCATTCGTTGGGCGATCTTTTCGATTCTGAGTTGTTCCTTAAAATGGTCGCGCATGTGGCCGATCGCTTTCGAGATCCGATTCGTGTCTCCCTCTGCGGCGAGCATGTGCCCGAGTCTCGCCCCTTGCGAGCCCTTAAGAAGACGATAGACGATCTCTTTTATGACAACGGGGCCGAGAATTTTGGCCTCGCTTGGATCTTCCAGAAGTCGAATTAGACGCACCACGGTATCGTGTAAGTCGGCGTCGATCGCGCTCGCGTTAATTGCCTTGGTTCCCGCAACTCCTTTCCCAACCCTAATACCGAAGTCCATCGCAACACTGGCAACAAGTGAGGGCTTGAGGTTAAGCCTTAGACCCAAGAACGGATCTTTTTCGCTCGCCTCTTCAACCTCGAACGCAACCGGCAGATCGACAGTGAAAAGCAGATAGTGGCTCGGGTCGTACAGGTACACGTCCGCACCAACGAGAGCTCGCTTACTCCCTTGTGCAACAAAGCAAAATGCAGGTTGGGAAAGGGTTCCGCCCCATAGTACGGGCATCGTAGAACGGTTCAGCAGGAGGCCCGGCAGTGGTTCTATCGTGCCCTCGTCGGGCACTAGGCGTGACATTAGTTCAGCAAGTTCTTCTTGACCCGCTCGCAATCTCTGCTTCGCACGTTTCGCTTTCGTTTCATCCATAACCGCAGATTAGCGAGTTTGGAAGACATATGCACGAGGAATATGCCCGTTCTGTAGGATTGTTCAATCATCGTCAAGAATCGTTTTACCGCTGCCCCTTTGGCTAGCCTTAACATCGCTGTATGGAAAATGATAAGCGAACAAATTCTACAGACGGTTCGGCTCTAAACCGACGGGACTTCTTGGCGAGAACCGCCGTCGCGGCCGCCGGTCTGGCATTCGTAACATCATGTTCGACTGCGAGCCAGCCACAAGAGCGAACCAAAGGCCCAGAGGTGGCAGACGGAAACAAAATGAAATCACGGAAACTTGGGACGTTGGAAGTCTCGGCATTGGGGTCAGGAGCAATGAGTATCAGCGCAAACTACGGCGCCGCCGCCCCGAAGGAACAGGGCATCAACGTTCTTCGAACGGCATATGAAAGAGGCGTCAGGTTCTTTGATACGGCAGAAGTTTACGGTCCGTATGTAAACGAAGAACTCGTCGGTGAGGCTCTAGCGCCGTTTCGCAATGAAGTATCGATCGCTACAAAATTCGGATTTGATATCGAGGGTGGGAAAGGGGGGCTGAATAGTCGGCCCGAACAGATCAGGAGGGTCGTTGAAGCTTCGCTCCGCCGACTGAGAACCGATCGAATTGATCTTCTTTACCAGCACCGCATCGATCCCAATGTCCCGATCGAGGACGTTGCTGGTGCTGTGAAAGAACTCATTGCTCAGGGCAAGGTAAAACATTTCGGCCTTTCGGAAGCGAGTGCAAAAACGATCCGCCGGGCTCACGCCGTTCAACCGGTTACAGCAGTTCAGACCGAGTATTCGTTTATGGAAAGGGACGTCGAGAAGAACGGCGTACTCTCTACCTGTGAGGAGCTCGGGATCGGCTTTGTGCCTTGGGGCCCGGTTGGAATGGGTTATTTAACTGGATCAGTTGATGGCAACACGAAGCTAGACCCGACGGATCTCCGTTCCGGGTTTGAGAGATTCACTGCTGAGAATCTGGCGGCCAATCGTCCGATCGTTGAGCTGCTCAAGCGAGTTGGCGATAGAAAGAACGCTAAGCCTTCGCAAATCGCCCTTGCATGGCTGCTGGCACAAAAGCCGTTCATCGTCCCGATACCAGGCACGCGGAACCTCGACCACCTGAATGAGAACCTGGGAGCTTACAGTGTGGCTCTAACGCAGGAGGACCTTGGCGAACTCGCAACGGAATTCGCGAAACTCACCGTGCACGGCGGCCGAATGAATGAAATGCAGATGGGGTATGTCGACGCGAGTGTCTGATCCGAGAAAATGACAGGAGAATGAAGATCGATGAGTAATGAAAAACTGGAAAGAGTGCTGCTGATCACCGGTGCCGGGCGAGGTATGGGGACCGACATTGCGAAAGCCGCTCTTGCGGCGGGATACAAGGTCGTCGCGACCGGCCGTAAACCCGAGACTGTGAGAGAAGCTATTGGCAACAGCGATGACCTGCTTGCGGTGAAGTTGGATGTCACCGAGCCCGCTGACTCGAAGGCCGCGGTCAAAGCGGCGATCGAACGTTTCGGTCGTATCGATGTACTCGTCAACAACGCCGGCAATTTTTACGCAGGTTTCTTCGAAGAAGTCATTCCGGAAAACTTTCGAGCGCAGATCGAGACCAATCTGTTCGGTCCGGTCAACGTCACCCGTGCCGTATTGCCTGTCATGCGCCAGCAGCGGTCCGGTATGATCGTTTCGATCTCGTCGAGCGCGGGGATCTCCCGTTACCAGTTCGCTTCGGCTTACTCCGCGTCGAAGTTCGGCGTCGAGGGCTGGATGGAGTCGCTAGCCCCAGAGATCGCACCGTTCGGCATTCGCACTATGCTTGTTGAACCGGGCTTCTTCCGCACTGAGTTGCTGACGGAAGCGTCGACCAATTACCCCGAACCTACAATCGGCGACTACGCTGCGAAGACCACGCAATCCGTTGAGGCGTGGAAGGGCATGAGCGGCACGCAAGGTGGCGACCCGAAAAAACTTGCGAAAGCACTAATTCAAGTCATTGGTTTGGACGAGCCACCGCTTCGCTGGGCGGCAGGTGCCGACGCGGTAGAAGTCCTAGAGAAGAAAGCTGAATTGCTAATGTCTCAGGCCGATGCCTATCGAGACCTTTCCTCGGCACTTTCCTACGATTAGGGGCGAGAGCAAATCTATCCACGAACACACCGGATTTGGGTTTTATCACTGAGTCGGAAAATACGCGGAGATCCGATGCCGGTGCGGTGCTCGATCGACGGCGTTGGACACGCTTTCTGACGGTCGTGTTTCCGCGTTGGCGACGTTCGATGATTGACGATTGGGGCGATCGGGAATAGGATTTCAGGACTATGACGAAGGGACCAGCTTATATATCGCATATCGGACTGCGGGCGCGGAACTATCCGGAGATGCTGGATTGGTATGGGCGGGTGATGAGTGCGGAGATCAGGCATCAGAACGATTTTCTGGCGTTCATGGCGTTTGACGAAGAGCATCATCGGATGGTGATCTTTACCGTCCCGGATACGGTCGAGCGGCCGCCGACGGCGAACGGGATCGATCATATCGGCTACGGCGTCCGCGACCACGGCCATCTCGTCGAAATCTACGAACGCCTGAAGGGAATGGGGATCCGGCCGACGTCGCAGCTAAATCATCGCTTCACGACTTCTCTCTATTACCACGACCCGGACGGGAACGAGGTGGAGTTCAGCGTGGACAATTTTCCTACCAAGCAAGAGTGCAGCGACTTCGTCGCGAGCGACGCAATGGCCGAGATCGGCGTCCCGCCCTTCGGCTATGACTTCGACCCCGAGGATCTTGCACGCCTGCATCACTCGGGGGCAGAGCCCGCTGAAATGGCACGGGTTGGGTTGGGTCAATTCTCGGGTTAGGAAGCGTGCTCCTCGGGCGCGTTATTGATCGACTTCATCTCAGCCGCCCGATCGCCACGCTCGTTCACACTCGCGTTTCTGCCCGGATAGTCGCGAATCTGGGCAAAGAAAAACCACCCGCTATCGCGGGTGGTACTCTTCATTGGCCGAGTCCTGATTACGACCTTGCTCACGCGCGGGCTTCTGCAAACACGTACGCGGGACGCGTACGGTCCCAGGCTGCGGTCCAGTCGTTACAGCGAGAAGTTGTAGGTTATGACGCCTTTGGCTTTGATGGGTTTGCCGTTGAAGAGGGCGGGTTTGAATTTGGAGCGCTTCGCGGCGTCTTCGGCGGACTGGCGGAGCATTGCGGGACCGCCGGTGGCATTGGCTTTGGTGACATTTCCTTCTTCGTCGAGATCGACTTCCACGGGAACCTTACCGGTGACGCGCGACTGGCGGGCCATTGGCGAATACGATGGCGTGACGAGTCGGACCGCTTCGTTCGCTCCCAGGCCCCCGAGATTTAGGAATTCAGGCGGTGCGGCTAGGCGGACGGCTTCGGCCTTGTCTGCTTCATCCTTCGCTTTGCGGTCTGCTTCTTCCTTCGCTAACTGATCTTCGATTCGCTTTACTTCGGCTTTCGCGGTCGCGTTCGACGCGTCGAGGTCGGCGGCAGATTTGTAGTCCGAGAGAGCTTTCTTCACATCGCCGAGTTTCTCGTGCGACGCTCCGCGATTGAGGAACGCGACGGCTGTTTTCGGCGCGAGCTCGATCGCTCGGTCGTAATCCTTTACCGACTGGTCGAAAGATTTCTTGGTGAACAACGCTTTTCCGCGGCTGACATACAGCGTCGGGTCGTCGGCCTTGATCTCGAGGGCCTTGCCGTAATCCGCGAGTGCTGAGTCGACTTCGCCTTTCGCGAGGCTTGCGTCGGCCCGCTTCGAATAGAAGTCGGCTGGCGTCGGCGTGGCGACCGGAGCTACGGTCGTCGGGGCTGGTGTCGGCTTGACGCTGCGCGCCCGGACTGCCGTGATCATCCCGGCGTC